>JALFHZ010000231.1 GCA_022776445.1 Lachnospiraceae bacterium | reverse complement strand
GAATCGTTCCGATAATCTCATCGGCCTTCTGATCTTCAATCATGCAGGTCTCCACCGGGACAAGCTTATGGGTGCCCGCTTCATACACACCGGAAACGGCTTCTCCTTTCCGGTATCCAAACACAGCATGTACTTTGTTGCGGTAATGGAACGGATTTTCCATTCCATGAATCGGGTGCACTTTACAGAATCCCCCCAAAAGTTTCTGCACCTGAGTCTGCTTCAGTTTCAGCTGCTCTTCATATGGCATATCCAGATACTGACAACCGCCGCATCTGCGGGATACCGGACACAAAGATGCTTTTCCTTTCGTTTTTTCCTTTGCAGGCGTGTCCGGCTTTCTGCCGTCCCACGCATTCTTCCCAACTTTCATGATTTTCATTTCCTCACTTCTGTCTATACTTGCATTTTTTTGTTTTGTCTGTATAATGGTATCGTACAAAAATTCCGGAGGTTTCCCTGTATGAATACAAATTCTGACTTTTATCTGGATCCTACCCTGTATACCGGCCGCCCGGCAGATGAGACCGGCCGCCTTCCCAAAGAAATCCGTACCTATGATCTTCTGGATCAGCTCGGAATTCCATTCTGGCGTCTGGATCACGATGCCACTGCGACGATTGAAGCCTGCCACGATGTAGACAAGCGTCTCGATATTGAAATCTGCAAAAATCTGTTTCTCTGCAATGCGCAGAAGACCGACTTTTACCTGCTTATGATGCCCGGCCACAAAAAATTCAAAACTGCCAGACTTTCCAGACAGATCGGCAGCGCCAGACTTTCCTTCGCCGGACCGGAATATATGGAAAAGTTTCTGGATATCACACCGGGATCTGTCAGTGTCCTCGGTCTGATGAACGATACTGAGAACCGGGTGCGGCTTCTGATTGACAAAGATGTAATCGACAACCATGCGTTCATCGGCTGTCATCCCTGCATCAACACAGCCAGCCTGAAGATCCGTACCTCCGACATTCTCGAAAAATTTCTTCCGTACGTTCACCATCCCTACACGATAGTAGAACTTCCATGGGAAGATTAATCCGTTGCCAAAGATTACGCAAACCAGACAAAAGCGCTTTGCCAAGCAAAGCGCTTTCTCTCATTCATCCGACGCTGCTTCTGCACGCCCTCACCTAAGCCTTATGCACCGGCTGTGTCGCCTCTTTCAGCCATGCTGCTTCTTCCTCAGTCAGATATGGTGCAATTTTCTCATAAACAGCTGCATGATAAGCATTCAGGTATGCAATATCCTTTTCTTCCATCATCTCAACCTTCAGCGGTTCCAGATCCAGAGGTACATAGGTCAGGAACTCAAAGCTCAGGAACTGGCCATACCCGTTCTTCTCATCTTCCTTACAGAACATCTGATTCTCCAGACGGATGCCATGCTTTCCTTCCAGATACAGGCCAGGCTCATCGGAACAGACAGCTCCGGGCTCAAACGGCGTGCTGTCCTGACGTTCCGGAACCACGCGGAAACGGATTCCCATCGGACGCTCATGCACATTCAGCAGATAGCCGATGCCATGGCCGGTTCCATGATTATAATCAAGGCCGCGGGACCAGAACGGCTCTCTCGCCACATAATCCAGACTCAGTCCGCTGCATCCCTGCAGGAATTTCACATGCCCAAGGCGAAGCATGCTCATCATAACCAGCGTGTAATGTTCCTTCTCTTCTTCTGTCACCGGCCCCAGCGTAAACGTTCTTGTGATATCTGTCGTTCCTTCCAGATACTGTCCGCCGCTGTCTACCAGATACAGGCCCTTCGGCTCCAGCGTTGCACAGGATTCCGGAACTGCATGATAATGGCACATTGCTGCATTGGCTCCATATGCGGAAATCGTAGTAAAACTCATATCCAGAGCTCCCTGCTCCTTCCGCATGGCATCGATACGGTCAGCCGCATCGCATTCTGTCATCGGAACCCTGCCGATGTTGTGCTTCATCCAGTAGATGAATTTTGTCATGGCCACGCCGTCTTTGATATGTGCCTGCTTCAGATTCTCAATCTCAACCGGATTCTTCTTCGCCTTCATCATGGAAGTCGGGTTCATGCGGTCGATGATTTTATTGCTCTCATGCAGATTCTGCACAATCATGTAATTCACCTTGCCCTTTTCCAGAAGCACACAGGATTCACGGATTGCCTTCACAAAAGTATAAATCTCCTGATACGGGCAGATTTCAACACCGAGGCCGGTCAGATAAGCACGAACTTCATCCGGTACTACAGCCGGATTCAGGAACAGATAAATCTTATCCAGTGTCACAACCAGATAAGAAAGCACCACCGGATTGCATGGAATATCATTACCGCGGATATTCAGCAGCCATACGATATCATCCAGCGTCGTCACGACATGAACATCTGCACGACATTTCTCCATTTCTTTTCTCAGATCCGCAATTTTCTCTGCTGCCGGTTTTCCTGCATAACAATCTTCCAGAATCCAGATCGGTTCTGCCGGAAGCTTCGGGCGATTCTCCCATATTTCTCCGACCAGCGCTTCCGTATACGCAATTGACACACGTTTGTGGTGCAAAAGTTCCTTCAGATGCTCGCCCATCTGTGCGTTGATGACACGGCCGTCAAATCCGAGGATTCCGAATTCCGGCATATGTTCCTCCAGAAAATCTTCCAGCCTCGGCACACCGGGCTGTCCCATTTTCATCAGCTCCACGCCGGTTCCTTCCAGTTCTCTGGCTGCCTGAACAAAATAACGTCCATCGGTCCATACGCCTGCCCAGTCCTTCATGATCAGGGCTGTACCCGCAGAACCGGAAAAGCCGGTGATGTATTTGCGGCACGCAAAATGCTCTCCTACATACTCAGATTCATGATAATCGGAAGTCGGCACCAGATATGCATCCATCCTTCTTTCCTCCATCAGCTCTCTGAGCTGACAGATTCGCTCTGCAATCTTATTCATGATCATTCTCCTTTCATCGCATCTTCAATCGCTGCTGTAATACCTTCACTGTATGTCGGATGTGCACGCATTGCCCGCATCAGCTGCTCAGCCGTCAGACCGTTGGCAATGGCCGTCGCCATCTCACCGATCATATCTGTCGCACGCGGACACACCATCTGCGCTCCGACAATCGTATTGGTATACGCTTCGAAAATCAACCGGATAAATCCATCTTCCTCTCTCGCAATGATGGATTTCCCATTCTCGTTCATCGAAAACACCCCGCAGCGCACCTTCATGCCAAATACCTGCGCAGTCTGCTCCGTAATACCTACCGTCGCAATCTCAGGCACCGTATAAATGCAATTTGGTACAATCGGCAGCGATACGTACATGCCGTTCGGCACTGCCTCCAGCCGGATGGTATGCGGCCTTCCGGCGATCGTCTCCACCACGAATGTAGCCTGCGCCATCGCCACATGTGCCAGCATGGTCTGTCCGGTCACATCTCCGATCGCATAAATCCCTGCTTCGCTGGTCATAAAGTCCTTATCCAGCACCAGCACACCGTTCTTCGTCTGGAGAGAAACATCCTCTCCAAAAAGCTGTTCCGTATACGGTTTTCTTCCGGTTGCCACCACAACCTGACTTGCCTTGATCCGATGAACCGCACCGGATACATGGTTCTTGACAACGCAGGAAAGGCCATCTCCATTTGAAATCTCATCCACCGTGCTGTTGCAGTATACGGTAATTCCCTTTTTCGTCAGCTGTCGTTCCAAAGCCAGTGCCACTTCCATATCCATCGGTCCCAGCAGATGCGGCCCCTTCTCCACGATTGTCACTTTCGAACATAAAGCCTGAAAAATCGTAGCAAATTCAACGCCGATCACGCCTCCTCCCATAATCACAATCCGGTCAAAGGACCAGGTTTTCGCAGAAAGCAGACGATCACTATTGACTACTCCTACCTGATCAATCCCGGGGATCTGAGGCATGATCGGTTTCGCACCGGTCGCAATAATGATATTGTGTGCATGGTAGTATTCCCTGCCGTCCTCACCAAGGACCTCCACCGTTTTCTCACGCCGGATCTTCGCCTTTCCCTTCACAAAATCAATTCCGTTTTTCTCAAAAAGCTTCTCAATCTCCCTGCGATATTTCTGCACGGAACGACGCTTGTACGCCTGCATTTTGGAAAAATCAAAGGAAATAAAATCCGTCGATACTCCAAACTCATCGCTGTGCTGCATCATGGAAAAAATATTGGACGCATACAAAAGCGCCTTCGTCGGGATGCATCCGCGATTCACACAGACACCCCCGAGTTTTTCCTCGTCAATCACAACCACCTTCATACCGAATCCTGCTGCCCTGATTGCTGCCGTATATCCCCCCGGTCCCGCACCAATCACAATCAGATCATAATTCTTAGCCATGTAAACTACTTCCTTCCCTCTGTTATTACTCTGAAATCAGATGAAGCTGGACACATGCATTCCACACGCCATCTTCGCCGATGGATGTGGTCACATAATCCGCCACCTGCTTTAATTCCTCCACACTGTTGCCCATGGCAACACCGATGCCCGCATCCCGAACGATCTCATAATCGTTCATGCTGTCTCCGAATGCCACCGTATCAGACATCGGCACTCCGTAATAGGAGCAAAGACGCTTCAGGCCCTCTGCCTTGGAAGCCTCTTTCTCAATCACATCCGCACCTTCTCGGCTGGAAAACATCGGCAGTTTTACCTCAGGAAACGCTTCTTCCACCAGCCGCACACCTTCTTCATGTCCTATATAGGCAAAGGTTCGAATATCCATCTGATAAAGCTTCTGCGGATCCTGAAAATTCCGGTCTGACTGCCCCCAGCGCACCATATCATGACGAACAACATACTCGGGATTTATAAAATAATCCTCCTCCCCGGTGGTCATGCCAATCGCAAAGTTCTTTCCCTCTGCGAATTTCAGAAGCCGCCGCGCCAGCTCCGGATCCATATGATGTTCATAGATCAGTTCGTCCCCAACCGTAATCTTTGTGCCATTTAAATGTATGACGGCATCCGGCTCCACCATCTCTCGTAAACCTGCGCTGAATCTGCTGTCGAGATCTCTCCCCGTAGCAATTACAATATAATATCGTTCGCGCAGCTTCTCAATCGCCCGCAGTGCACTCTCCGGAATCTTATAATTCGAATGATCCAGAAGCGTCATATCCATATCAAAACTGACTATTCCCTTCATCTTTTGGTCTTGCCTCTGCTTTCTATCTCTGTTCCATATGGATAATGATAGCAAAATAAAATCATAAAGTAAACCTTTGACACAAGAAAAACACATAGGAAAAAAATCGAATTCGGTACTTGAATTTTTTTCCATAAGTGCTACAATAAGGGATGGAGGCATAGCTCAGCTGGGAGAGCACATGCATCACACGCATGGGGTCGCAGGTTCGAGCCCTGTTGTCTCCATTTTTTATGGCAAGGGGATATAGCTCAGCTGGGAGAGCGCTGCGTTCGCAACGCAGAGGTCGCGGGTTCGAATCCCGTTATCTCCATCTTACACAAAGCCTTGAAAAGCGCGGTTTTTCCTTTAAAATCGTGGGTTTCGGGGCTTTTTCTCTGTTTCTCATATTATCTTATTTTTCAGGCAATA
>JALFHZ010000198.1 GCA_022776445.1 Lachnospiraceae bacterium | reverse complement strand
TTTATCAAAACAAATTTCTATCAATAATGGACAAACTCAAAAAGATTGGGTATAATAACAGGTACATGCAAAAAAACAATAGAGGGGTGGGCGAATATGCAATATAAAAAAAGTGTGTTCCGAAGCCTGGCGATGGTGACTCAGCTGGGGCTCAGTGTTGTGACACCTGTCTTTTTGTGTGTTTTCATCGGGTATCAGGCAGATGTCCGTTTCGGGACGAAGATTCTGGTGCCGATGCTGATTCTTGGTGTACTTGCCGGAGGACGCTGCGCCTGGGGACTGGCGAAGAATACGATGGAGCAGGAACGGCGGGAGGATGAGAAGCTCCGCCGGGAACGCATGAGCCGGAGTACACGTGCAGGAGTCAGCAAACCGAAACAGCCAAGCCGTATCCGTAAGGAGGGCGGGCAGCAGAGTATGGGAGAAAGGGAGGCTGACGAGAGATGGAATGGCTGAGCAGAGATACGAAGCGTACGCTGTTTGAGATGTCCGTCGGCATCGTTCTGTTTGATCTGTTGCTGTGCGTGCTTGCCTGGTTGTTTCTGCCGAAAGTTTCCTACCCGGTTGTTCCGGTATTAAAGGGCCTCATGGTAGGAGCTGCAGGAGCGATCCTGATGCTGGTTCATATTGCAGTGATTACAGAACGTGCACTGGACAGCCGGGATGAGAGCTATGCCAACAAATACACCGTGGCACAGAGTATGGTGCGGAAGGTTGTATTTCTGGCGGCATTGTTCTTTGTCTGGCGTGTGATTCGGGTGGACCTTCTGGCAACTGTAATCGGAGCCATGGGTATGAAAGCAGGTGCATACCTGCAGCCATTGATCCGTAGACTGTCCGGTCATGGAGAAAAGAGTGAGGTATCGGAACAGACGGATTCAGAATCATTATAAAGGAAAGGAGGACAGTATATGGGAATGCTGATTTCCAATGAGCCTGACTTTATGATACATGGCGTTTTGCAGTATCAGATGTTCGGTCAGGATTTTTGGATTACAACGACTACCATTGGTATGTGGATTGTCAGTATTTTGATTCTCATTGTTGCATTTCTTGCGAACAGGACGCTTAAGAATGCGACAGATGTGCCCGGAACGTTTCAGAATGTTCTGGAGTACGCCTTTGATATGCTTGACAACATGGCAAAAGGCATTCTTGGCAGCAATGCCACCCGGTTTGTGAATTATGTAGGGACGATTTTTCTGTTCATTCTGTTTTGCAATCTCAGCGGACTGCTTGGACTGCGTGCACCGACCGCAGACTTTGGTGTAACATTCCTGCTGGGAATGACGACCGGTGTGATTGTTCATTTCCAGGGTATCAAGAACCATGGAGTGCATCATTTCACAAGCCTTTTTGAACCGACACCGATTTTATTCCCGATCAATCTGATCGGTGAGATCGCCAATCCGCTTTCCATTTCGTTGCGTCTGTTTGCAAACCTGCTTTCGGGCGTAATCATTATGGGACTGTGGTATGGTATGATGCCGATTTTCGTCAACATCGGTATTCCGGCAGCACTTCACGTTTACTGTGATGTATTCTCTGGTGCGATCCAGACTTATGTATTCTGTATGCTGACGATGGTATACATCAACGACAAGATGTAGACTGTGTGTTCAGAATTCGTTTAGAATTATGATCACAGTGAAGAGGAAACGCAATTGAAACAAATTATATATTTTCAAATCTTAGGAGGAATTATACTATGAATGGTATCTCAGGACAGGACTTTATCTTTGGTTGTTCCGCAATTGGTGCAGGGCTGGCAATGATCGCCGGTATCGGACCTGGTATTGGTCAGGGTATCGCGGCAGGTCACGGCGCATCTGCAGTAGGACGTAACCCGGGCGCAAAATCCGATATCACTTCCACCATGCTTCTTGGTCAGGCAGTTGCAGAGACCACCGGTCTGTATGGTCTGGTTGTTGCTATTATCCTGATGTTCGTTAAGCCTTTCGGTGCTTAAGAGTTTAGTAAAACGGGAAGGAAATAGTAACGAAAGGAGGCTTAAGACTTGGACAGACTGATAGGATTTGATCCGCAGCTTCTGCATGACGCGGTGCTGACCGGTATCAATATCTTCATATTGTTCTTTGCATGTTCCTATCTGCTCTTCAATCCGGTGCGTGATGTCCTGGAGAAGAGAAGAAAGAAAATTGCCGATGAGCTGGAGCAGGCTGCAGCGGATAAAGACAGTGCAGCTGTTCTGAAAGCAGAATATGAGGCAAAGATCCGGGAAGTGAACAAAGAAGCAGAAAGCATTCTGGAGACCGCACGCAAAAAAGCCAAGGCCCGCGAGGCGGAGATGCTGGATGAAGCCAAGGCAGAGGCAGCCAGAATCATTGAGCGGGCTAACCGCGAAGTCGAACTGGAGAAGAAGAAGGCACTCGGCGAGATGAAGCAGGAGATCGTTGATATTGCATCTTTGATGGCTGCAAAAGCTGTCGGCAACTCCATTGACGTGAAGATTCAGGATGCTCTGATTGATGAAACTTTGAAAGAGATGGGTGAGAGTACATGGCAAAATTAGTTTCAAAGGTGTACGGCGATGCATTGTTTGAGACAGCCATGGACAGAGATAAAGTAGACATTCTTTTTGAAGAAGTGTGTGCTTTGGTTCCCATTTTTAAGGGCAACCCGGAGCTGACCACACTGCTCGGCAATCCGCAGGTTGTCAAGGAAGAGAAGGTTGCCATCATAAATCGGATCTTCTCCGGCAAACTGGAGCAAGAACTGATGGGCTTCTTAGCAATCATTGTTGAGAAAGACAGACAGAATGATATGATTCCGATCTTTGAATATTTCATTCAGAGAGTGAAGGAATTCAAGAAGATCGGCTCTGTCTCCGTCACCAGCGCGGTAGCGCTGAAACCGGAACAGAAAGCCCGTCTGGAAGAAAAGCTGCTTGCAACCACTCCCTATGTAGAGTTAGAGATGCACTACCAGACAGACGCTGATCTGATCGGCGGCATGGTGATCCGGATCGG
>JALFHZ010000171.1 GCA_022776445.1 Lachnospiraceae bacterium | reverse complement strand
CATTTGTGAATGCCGGTCATAACAGGCCGGCATTCAGCCAGGGACACGGGCCGTTTCAGCTGTTGAAATGCAAAGCGGATTTTGTCTTTGGCATGATGGAAGATATGCCGTATCAGGAACAGATGATCGAGTTTTGTCCGGGTGACAGCTTGTATTTATATACGGATGGTGTGACAGAGGCCTTCAATATCAATGAGGAGCTGTATACGGAAGCCAGGATGCTGGAAGCTCTGAACAGACATAGGGAGGCCTGGGAGCAGCCGGGACTCATGCTGGACTACATGTACCGGGAGCTGGAGGAATTCAGCCGGGGAGCCGAGCAGTCGGATGATATTACCATGATGTATCTGGTTCGATAATCGGCAGGAAAGGAGAAAATTGCAGGTGACAAATGGCATGGAAATTATGTTCTGGGGAACAAGAGGGTCTATGACAGCTCCGTATCCCAATCGGATGATGTACGGAGGAAACACCAGCTGTGTATCTGCGAAATGGCGTGGAGGTCTGGTGGTGTTCGATGGCGGCACCGGAATATGTGAACTCGGAACTCGGCTGCTGAATCCGCTGCCGGGAGAGGAACTGTACTTCGGAAAAGAATTGCACATTTTTATCACCCATCTGCATCTGGATCATATTATGGGACTTCCGTTTTTCCCGCTGCTGTTTCAAAAGAACTGGAAAATCCATTTCTACGGGGAATCCAGAACCGGTGCAGGCTTTCGAAAAGAACTGCTGCAGATCAGTCAGGCACCGTACTGGCCGATTTCTTTTGAACAGGCTGCTGCAACCATCATCTGGCATGAGATATCCCCGGGAGACTGTATTCCATTGCCCGAAGAAGCTAAAATGCATGTAATAGAGGCAGATCATCCAAACGGTTCTTCCCTTTTTCGCCTGGAAACAGACGGCACTTCTGTGGTATATGGACTTGACGGTTCGTTGAGCGATCGCATACGCCGGTCTTATGAGCAGTTTGTCTCCGGCTGCGATCTTTTAATTTTCGATGGTATGTATACGGATCAGGAGTCTTCGAAAGTAAAGGATTTTGGACACAGTACATGGCAGCAGGGAGTCGCAGTCAAACAAACCTGCCATGGGGGGATGCTGTGTATTTCACACCATGACTGGGCGCGAACGGATACGCAGTTAGACGAGATGCAGACAGAAATGGAGCAAATCGAACCGAATGCAGTATTTGCGCGGGAAGGAATGAAAATTTGCCTTGGAAATGAAGGGACGGGTATAGCATGAAAAGGAAATGGAGTAAAATTTTGGTGCTGGCAGTGCTGGCCGCATGTTTGTCTGCAAATCTATGTTCATTTGCAGATGATACAGTAAGCAGAAAACTGTCTATCCTTCAGGTAAGCGGAGAGGAAACTTATGTCATGAAAAAGGCACCCAGACGGCTTACGGCTGTGGCCGGCATGAATCTTGGAGAGGGCAATCAGGTTTCCACCGGAAAAGCCTCCAGTATCTATATCGAAGCAGATGACGATAAAACGTTGAAGCTGGATAACAACACCATGGTGGATATTGAAAAGGCGTCCGCAAAATCGCTGAAGCTTACATTACAGAAAGGCAAGCTGTTTTTTAATGTGGAAAAACCATTGGGAGAAGATGAAGAATTACAGTTCAAAGCGGCACATACTTCTATGAGTATTCGCGGAACCTGCGGTGTTTTTATGTTTTACCCTGAAACTTTGACCTTTTACCTGATTGAGGGCAACGTTTTATGGAATATTGGAAATAATCAGGACCTGGAACTGCATGCAGGCCAGAAAGTGGAACTGGTGCGTGACTGGGGAGATGACATGCCGGGGCCCGGTTCGGATGCGGGATATGTTCTGAAAGCAATCAGTACATTCCATTGGACGGAACTGGATGCAGCAATCTTAAAAACCGTATTAGAAAATCGTGATCATCTGGATCTCAGTGCGATCGGATTGAATTCCCAGGAAGAATTGGAACGGGCAGAGTCGATTGTTGAAGAACAGGAACGATTGAATCAGATTGCCGGGAAGTCCACTTACGTAGAAGATGATGACGATGATGA
>JALFHZ010000145.1 GCA_022776445.1 Lachnospiraceae bacterium | reverse complement strand
AGACCCCGTTTTTTGTGAACACTGGATTTTACCGCACCGGGAGTCAGCTTCGCCGCCTTGGCGGGTACTATGCAAAAGCGATCCAGAGTGCGTTCGGCCTTGATTTTGATGTGCTGTTCGGGCCGGCCTACAAGGGAATCCCGCTGACTGTGGCGGCCGCCATGTCGCTCAGTGAGTTATACGGCGCGGACATCAGGTACTGCTCTAACCGCAAGGAGATAAAGGATCACGGCGACAAGGGCATTCTGCTCGGAAGCCCGATCGGGGATCGCGATAAGGTCGTGATCATCGAGGATGTCACGACTGCGGGCACTTCCATAGAGGAAACGCTGCCGATCATCCGCGCCCAGGGCGACGTGGATGTGCTGGGACTGGTGGTTTCAGTCGACCGCATGGAGCGGGGGCAGGGGGCGAAGTCCGCGCTCAAGGAGATTGAGGAGAAGTACGGCTTTAAGACCACGGCGATCGTGACGATGGCGGAGGTGGTGGAGCATCTTTACAATAAGCCGTATAAGGGGCGTATCGTGATCGACGATACATTGAAGGCAGCGATTGACGCATATTATGAGCAGTATGGAGCACAGTGAGGAGGATGATCATGGAAAAGATTTATAAAACGATGCAGCGCACAGGCGCGTGCAGTATTGCGGTCGGCATCATTATACTTGTGACCGGGCTTACGGTCGGTATCCTGTCCATCGTAAGCGGCGGGATTTTGCTGAAGCGCAAGGGTGAGCTTACGTTTTAAAACAGAGTGTGGATGGGTAATTTATGATCAGAGATAAAAAAAGGAACAGGAAGCTTGGATGGGCGCTTTTTCTCGTTTACCTCGCGCTCCTGGTTTACTTTGCGATTTTCGCCGAGTCCTTTGGGCGCGTGAGTGCGGAGCGGGATTATGTATACAATCTGGAACTGTTTAAGGAGATCAGACGGTTCTATCATTATAGACAGCAGCTTGGGATGAAAGCCTTTCTTCTGAATGTGGTAGGGAATGTGGCGGCGTTCATCCCGTGTGGTTTTTTCCTTCCGATTGTGAGCCGGAGAAGCCGCAGATGGTACAATGCGGTTTTGCTCTGCTTTGGCCTGAGTCTTGGCGTCGAGGTGGTGCAGCTGGTCTTCAAGGTTGGCAGCTTTGATGTGGATGATCTGCTGCTGAATACCGGGGGCGGCGTGATTGGATATGTGAGTTACCGGATGATTCAGCGGATTCGGATAAGGAGGAAGATGCATGCCAAAAAGACAGCATAGAATATCCTACATCAGAAAGCCATTTGCCAGGAAAAGTCTGGTCAGCCTCCCGTTTGCCTGTCTGGCTCTGGCCGGCTGTGTGGTCAGTCTGGCCATCAGCGTTTACCATCAGGGCAACGGTGATGTCAATGTGGCTGCGTGGGGATTTTCCAGTATCGTATTTGCCGTGATTTCTCTGCTCTACAGTGCGGCTTCTTTTGTGGAACAGGAAAAAAATTATATTCTTTCGAAGATCAGTCTGATCATCAGCGCTGTTTTACTGGTGTTCTGGGTCTGCATGTTGATTGTTGGGCTGATCGGGTAAGGAAAGGAAGGTGCATTCAGATGAATTATCAGGAATTGTTTCATGAAGAAAATACACAGATTACGGAACGTTATGATCTTGCGATGGAACGGATTGCCGGAATCGTGCAGGAACTGGGAGATTCCGGGGCGGGCTCTTCGGAGACATCCGTCGCCGGGCCGTTTCGCGGTTTTTTTCTGCATGTGGCGCGATTTGCAGAGCAGATCGAGGAACTGGCACGCCGCCAGATGCGTGACGAACTGGAAGCATGGTCACTCGGGGAGCTGCAGCAGCTGAACCATGATCTGTATGCGGACATTCTGCCGGATCATTATGAAGAGAGCTATGCAAATCCGGCCTTTGCCGTGCGGCAGCTGGGAGAGGAGCTCGGCGGGCTGCTTTCCGCGTTTTATGCACAGTTCCGCTCGGCCATTGTATTTGCCTATGAGTGCCGCCTGACGGATATCACGATTCTCTGCGAGACACTGATTGAGATTTACAATATGTTTGAGGGTGAGGTGCCGTCGGCAAAGCGTGTGCGTGATGTTCTGTACTGGTTCCACAGTGATTATACGGATATAACGCTGACGTACCGGATCCGGGAACAGCTGGATCCCACGCTGTCTTTTGCGAAGGATATCATTATGGAAAGTGATCTGTCGGATCTGCGGTATCTTTATCGGTTTGGAGAATATATCTCAGATGCGGAGCTTCAGATTGCGTCATTTTTAAATACACTTCCGGAAGAAACGATTCAGAAGATGGCATCTACCTATACGGAAGGCTACCGTAAGGGCTTTGAGGTGATGAGAAGGGATCTGTCCGTCAAATCGACGGTCTGCATCCGGTACGAGCTTGGCTTTGAGCGGATGATCCGGGAGGCGATCCGTCAGTTTTGCGAGATGGGACTGGAGACGATTCTCTACCGTGCGGCATCCTGGTCGGTGACGAAGAGTCCGAACCGGAGAATCGGTTATTTTGCATCGCCTGCCAATCGCCAGTATGATTATGATCATCGGTATGACAACGCGATCTATATGGATAAGGCATTCAAAGAACGAAAGCTGGCGGTGCTGCGCACAGCCTATGAGACTTATAAGAAACAGGCGGCTCAGTATGCGGGGCCGGCGGTGCTGGAGACGTTTGGCGAGGATGGATTTGATCCGGTCAATAAACCGGAGTGCTTCATGCTGACCCCGAAGCAGGAGGAACTGACCATTGCCTATGCCAATGAATCCATGCCGGTGACGAATCAGTATATTCCGGGAGACGAGACCAGCTTTACGATTATTGCATTCCCGGTTCCCGCGATCGGACCGGATTTTGAAGCGGTTTTTGCGGAGACGATCCGCATCAATACGCTCGATTATGAGATGTTCAAGGAGATTCAGCAGAATATTATTCAGGTGCTGGATCAGGCTTCGTATGTTCATGTGACGGGAAGAAACGGCAATCAGACGGATATCCGCATTGCGCTGCATCCGCTCTCGGATGTGACGAAGGAAACCAATTTTGAAAACTGTGTTGCAGATGTAAACATTCCGGTCGGTGAAGTCTTTACCTCCCCGGTTCTGGCCGGGACGACCGGACTTTTGCAGGTGAGTCAGGTGTATCTGTTTGATTTCCGGTACCGCAATCTGCAGATCCGGTTTGAAGACGGTATGGTGACCGATTACTCCTGCGATAATTTTGAAAATCCGGAGGAAGGAAAGGCGCTGATCCGTCAGGAAATTCTGAAAAATCATGATACGCTTCCGATGGGCGAGTTTGCGATCGGAACCAATACGGCCGCATATGCCATGGCGGGGAAATACGGGATTATTCACAAACTTCCGATTCTGATCGCGGAAAAGATGGGACCACATTTTGCAGTGGGTGATACCTGCTACAGCTGGAGCGAGGATTCGCCTGTCTACAATCCGGATGGGCGTGAGGTGATTGCGCGTGATAATGAATGTTCCATTTTGCGCAGAGAAGATGTGTCCAAAGCTTATTTTGGATGCCACCTGGATATCACGATCCCGTATTCGGAGTTGGGGGATATTATAGCAGTGTGTCCGGATGGGAGCGAATTGCCGGTAATCCGGGACGGAAGATTCGTGATAGCCGGGACGGAACGTCTGAATGAAGAGCTTGGCTGATGTTTACGATTTTATGAAGTTTGTAAAATCTCTGGCGGTTCCTGGATAAATACGATATAATATAGTCAGTTTTTTCAGGACGGAGGAGGATTTTAAGATGAAAAAAGCATGGTTGACGGCTGCGGTTGCCGGCATGATGACGGCAGCGATGGTGATGCCGGTTTTTGCGGCAGAGTGGAAACAGGATACCACAGGCTGGTGGTATCAGCAGGATGACGGAAGTTATCCATCAGGCGGCTGGGAGTGGATTGATGGCAGATGTTATTATTTCGACGAGACCGGATATTGCCTTCTGGATACGACAACTCCGGATGGCTATACCGTAGATGCAAGCGGTGCCTGGACGGTAGATGGTACGGTACAGGTTCAGGAGACTCAGGAAACGGCAGCGCAGAGTCAGAATGCATCAGGAACCATTACGGTCGGCGGTCTGACAGTGATTCCTCCTGCGGGCTTCACAAAAGTGGAGGAGTTATCTTCCGCGGATTGCGTTTATTTTGCGAACGCATCCATGGACGGCATCGTGGGCGTGGCAACCGAGAAGATTCCGGATATGGGAGGCTATGAGAGCCTTCTGGATTCCATGGGTGAGCAGATCATTGACTATGCGATGGCAGAACTGGGGACGGTGGATGAGAAGAGCACGCATGAGTTTGCCAGTGGTACCTGGTACTGTTACCGTTTTGCCAATGCAAGTGAGATGGGCTTTGACGGACAGCTTTACGTATATGCCCGGATCCGCAATGCGGAGGTAGAGATGGTATTATTCATGGGCAATCTGGTCGGAGTGAATATGGACGGAATTATGAATCAGAATCTGAGATAGTACTGCGGCATCGGACTGTGGTGTATGATTCGGAGAGAAGGAGGCGAAAGTGCTGGGGGATGAGCAGTACTTCCGCCTTTTTCAGTCTATTGCCTATTGACGGCATGCATAAAATCGAGTATTATATTGATAAGCAGTAGTTTATTTATAAGAAACACTTATTAGAAATATTAATAAATGCAAAGGAGTGCATACGATGGCAAAGGTTGGAATTGTTATGGGCAGCGATTCAGATATGCCGGTTATGGCGAAAGCGGCAGAGATTCTGGACAAGTTTGGAATTGATTATGAGATGACGATTATTTCCGCGCACAGAGAGCCTGATATTTTCTTCGAGTGGGCGAAGGCTGCGGAAGGTAAGGGCATCCGGGTGATCATTGCAGGTGCAGGCAAGGCAGCTCATCTGCCGGGAATGTGTGCGGCGATTTTCCCGCTTCCGGTGATCGGTATCCCGATGAAGACTTCTGATCTGGGCGGAGTGGATTCCCTTTACTCCATCGTACAGATGCCGTCCGGTATTCCGGTTGCGACCGTAGCGATCAACGGCGGAGCGAATGCAGGCATTCTGGCTGCGAAGATTCTGGCTGCGTCGGATGATGCGCTGCTTCAGAAAGTAAAGGATTATGCGGAATCTCTGAAGGGCGATGTGATGAAGAAAGCTGAAAAGCTGGAAAGCATCGGATATAAAGAGTATCTGGCACAGATGAAATAATACAAATCGGAGGAAGAATCATGGATTACAAGAAAGCCGGAGTAGATATTGAGGCGGGCTACAAGTCCGTGGAACTGATGAAAGAGCATGTGAAGAAGACCATGCGTGAGGAAGTGCTGGGAGGTCTGGGAGGCTTTTCTGGAGCCTTTTCTCTGGCAAAGATCAAGGAGATGGAGGAGCCGGTTCTGCTGTCCGGTACGGATGGCTGCGGCACAAAGGTAAAACTGGCCATCATCATGGATAAGCATGATACGATCGGTATTGATGCGGTGGCTATGTGTGTGAATGATATTGCCTGTGCCGGCGGCGAACCGCTGTTTTTCCTGGATTACATTGCATGCGGCAAAAACTATCCGGAGAAAATTGCTGATATCGTAAAAGGTGTTGCGGAAGGCTGTCTGCAGTCGGAAGCTGCGCTGATCGGCGGAGAGACTGCGGAGCATCCGGGACTGATGCCGGAAGAGGATTATGATCTGGCCGGCTTTGCGGTAGGTGTCTGTGACAGGAAAGAGATGATCACGGGAGAGAGCCTGACTGCAGGTGATGTACTGGTAGGTATGGCTTCCACAGGTGTTCATTCCAACGGCTTTTCCCTGGTGAGAAAGGTATTTGAGAAGGAACTGACGAAGGAAGGTCTGGAGACTTATTACGATGAGTTGGGAAAGACTCTGGGCGAGGCGCTGCTGGCTCCTACCAGAATCTATGTGAAGGCATTGAAATCCGTGAAACAGGCAGGGGTGAGAGTAAAGGCCTGCAGCCACATTACCGGCGGCGGTTTCTATGAGAATGTTCCGCGCATGTTAAAAGACGGTACCCGAGCAGTGATCCGGAAAGACAGCTATGAGGTACCGGCGATCTTCAGGATGCTTGCGGCAAAGGGTGATATTGCCGAGGAGATGATGTACAACACCTTCAACATGGGTATCGGCATGATTGTTGCAGTGGATCCGGCTGATGTGGAGAAGACCATGGAAGCAATCAAAGCTGCAGGAGATACCCCGTATGTGATCGGTTCCATTGAAGAAGGGGAAAAAGGAGTAACCTTATGTTAAGAGTCGGTGTAATGGTATCCGGCGGCGGCACCAACCTGCAGGCAATTCTGGATGCTGTGGATGCCGGTAAGATTACCAATGCCGAGATCG
>JALFHZ010000119.1 GCA_022776445.1 Lachnospiraceae bacterium | reverse complement strand
GACTATACCGAAGTTGAAACTATGCCGAAGAATTCCATGAAATATAGAAGATATCAGGGATTTCCTTAAAAACTTCGGCATAGTTTTTGGTCATAACCGATACAAACGTTCCAAAGTATCCGGGTCACTCCAGCTTTTTACACCCTCATCAGGGCTGACAGTCTCCATTGCTTTGGCAAGGACATCCAGTGTAGCGAAGGCGTAAAAGCCACTGGTCGTAGAGATGTTTTCATGACCAAGCAATTGCTGGATGTGTGCCAATGGTACCCCTTCCCGGTATAAATCCATTGCCCGGGTTTTTCTTACCATATGACAATGAACATGATCAGGCATCGGACACCCGTCTGCCCTGCACTGGTCTGCATACCGTTTTATCATCTTTTCAAAGGTATCAGACGAAAGCCTGTGTATCTCTCCATGAGTTTTTGAGTAAAACAATGGTGCATCTGATTTCAGGTCAGAGCCATGGAATTCCTTCAGGTATCTTCTCGCATGGAGGATCGTTTTCTCAAGAAGAGGAATATTGCGGTATTTCCTGCCTTTCCCAAGGAGCGTAACATAAGGTACTTCTGCATCAAGATGAAGATCGGATACTTTTACCTGCCTGGCTTCCGCCACCCTTGCAGCGGTATCATATAGGAAAATAAGCATCATCTGATTGCGGCGGTCAGTTTTGTTGTTTCCAGAAGGGGCTGCCAGTAACGCTGCCATTTCATTGGGTTCAAAATATTCGATGACAGGGTTCGTTGTCTTTACTCCAACGATGTTGCACGCATCTGTATAAATCGGCATGACCCACAGATATTCCTGTGCTGCGTACTCCAGGAATGCGCGGATTGCGGTCATCCGGAGGTTGCAGGTTTTCGGTGCCAGGCTACGTTCCGTGATCATCCAGGATTGATAGCGTTTGAGTGTTTCTTTCTTAAAGTTGTGGAAAGAAATCCTTTTCCGGTTGATGTGTTCAACCTCCTCAAGGTAATTGATAAAGCTGTTCAGACAGTCCCTGTAGCTGTCAATGGTATGGCTGCTAACCTGACGGATTACTTTCAGGTGGTGGTCAAGATACCGGTGGGCCGTATCCCAAAACAGCGCGGCATCTTTCTTACTCATCGGGCACCTCCGGGATACGGTCATTTAGCCGGTATGAAAGAGCCTTATAATCCGCATAAAAATCTGGCACGAACCTGAAGTAATACAAGGTATGCTTAATACAGTTGTGCCCCATATACCGCATCAGGTAGGGGATCATGGCATTTACATCGGTTCCTTCTCTTGCCCAGCGGTTTATAGTAGCCCAGGCAAAATGATGTCGAAAATCGTATATCCGGGGAAGGCTTCCAGACCAGCCAGGAAAAGTTTTCTTCCATATGATTCCAAAGTTATAGCAAAGGGCCTGTACAGAATACGGCTTCTCCCTATCTCTTGGGAAAAAATATTTCCTTTCAGGGAATACTGCGGATATCCGGCTGTTATAGCAGATGAGGTAAACGGTGAGTTCATCACTGATGTAGATCCTTCGGCTTTTTGGCCCCTTTGATTGTAGGATATCCATATATTTCTTATCAAGATGCACGTTTTCTGTTGGCAGCATCCGAGCTTCTTTGGGTCGCAAACCGCAGCAGTATAGCACCCGGAATAGCGCAGGCATTATAATGCCACGGACCCGTGGCCCCGGATTCTCAACGTAGTAGGAATCGCATTCCCGGAAGAAAGCGGATAGCTCTTCTTCAGAGAAAAAATACGGAGGTTCTGGATAGAGCTTTGGGGTCTGTTTTGGCGGGACAAGGTAAGCATCACGGTATCCAAGCTGAAACAGATATCTGGCAAATTCCCTCAACGGAGCCATGGCATTATACAGGCCGCCAGGCTGCCCCTTGTATTTATCAAGGAAACAGTCTGTGCTTGCTTTGTCAGGCAGATCCAGATGCGGATACTGTTCTTCCATATGGCGCTGGTAATGTTTCAGATACCGTTCCTGTGTATCGTAAACGTACCCAAGGCTGCGCTTATACGCAATAAAAGCATCAATTCTTTCTCCAATAGTCGCTTTCTTCATGCCTCATCACCTTCCTTCGGTAAAGGAAGCGTCAGTGATGACATTGTCTCCTGGTCAGTTGAAAGGTATATCATTGTGGAGTCCTGACACTTGTGACCCAGTTCTTCTGAGATAGCAGCAAGTGGAACTCCCTTCCTGAGCATTGCAGACGCAGCATTGTGCCGGAACATCCTTGTGCCCGTAAGGCGGCCGACAGTTTCAACACCCGCAGCGGAAACAACAGCCTTGACGATGTGCCAGGTTGTGTTCAGCTTAACGTACGGCGCGTGGGCAGAAAGGAAAAAATAATCCTCGTTACAGTCAGGCCGCTCTTTCAGGAGGTAATCCACCATGGCATTGCCATACGATGAGCGGAGCGGAAGGTTTAACGGCCTCTGCGTTTTTGACTGGACGATGTGAATGACATTGTGTTTCCAGTCAACATCGCCGAGCCTGAGGCTACAGATGTCAACACTGCGCAGTCCCGTTTCAAAGGAAAGCAGGCAGATTGCGGCATCCCGGCGGGATATATCAGGTGAAGACAACTGGCTGACAATCTTATCACGCTCATCTTCTGAGTATACTTCTATAATGGAACGTTTCCGTGGCATCCTGGATGGGATTTCCAGCCTGAACGGCTGGAGCTCTGGAAACATTTCGTAGAAACGCCGCATCCCGGAAATAGCTGTCACAAGGCTTGTCGGATCATAGTGCTTCTCCAGCATGTCCCCGATTGCTTTGATGGTGTCCCCAGGCTGGATGTCAGATAACTCCTGGTATCCAAGGGATGTCATGTACTCCAGGAGATACCGGATCGGACGGCGGTTTTTATTTAGAGAAGCTTTGCTTAACCCCGAGGCTTCTTCAGCCTGATCATAAAGTTCCAGTGCTTCAGCTAATCCGTCAGAGATCACTTCGCTGACAGGCTCATGGAACTTATTAATGGATACTTTTCCTGTTTCCAGATAAGACTCTAAAAACCGTATGCATCGGTTGTGGGCAAGAAATCTTTCGTAACGGTATTCGCCCGACCGGGAATTACTGGAATCCTCCAGGAACTGGGTAATCAGGTCATCGGTAAGATACTCAGTCCCAAGCCGCTCTGCATGGCCGAGAAGCCGGTTATAAGTCCTTCTCAGGTCAATAAGGTATGACTCGGGATGTCCATTTTCACGCTGGCACTTGAGCACCCCATCAATAGCTTCTTTTAGTGTAATACTGTTGTTCATGAGAACACCTCCAATGTTTTTGTATATAGAAGATGTTGCATGAACGAATACCCTTGTCAACAAAAACTATGCCGAAAATTCCATGCGAAGATGCTTATGGCTATTGGATTTTATAAAAAGTTTCGGCATAGTTTCAACTTCGGTATAGTCCGCACTATGCCGAAATCGGCATAGTGCGGACGACATCGTGCTCCTTGCAAGGAGCAAACGAGCCTCGGAGAGACTGTTGGAAAGCAGTACAAGGTTTCTTGAGGAAAAGCTGAAACTAACAGTAAACCGAGAGAAAAGCCGTACAGTGAGCGTGTTTGCAATCCGAAATTTTAGGTTCCTTGGCTTTGCACTGGGAAGGAACGGAAGTGGCATTTATGTCCGAGTTCATCCAAA
>JALFHZ010000110.1 GCA_022776445.1 Lachnospiraceae bacterium | reverse complement strand
GGCAGTCGGTGCTGCAGCAGCGGTACTGATGATGACCGGTGTCATTAAATTCCGGATCAATTCCGGAGCCAGTCATCTGGAAAAGAATATGGTACGGGTACCGAACGTGGTGAATCAGGATGCGGATGTGGCTGAGACGGTTCTGGCGGAAGAAAGCCTGGGAATGTCCCGGGATAAGATGGTTTATTCCACGGAGATTCCGCTGAACATGGTTTCGTATCAGGAGATCAAGGAAAATACATCGGTTGAAAAGAATACAACAATTGTTGTGTGGATCAGTAAAGGTGAAGAAAAAGGAATTATCCCTGCAGTCCGTGGTCTTCAGAAGGAAGAAGCGGAAAAGCTGCTCCAGGAAGCTGGTTTTAAAAACATTCGGATCGAAGAGAGCATGGATCCGGGCGTGTATCATTCTATCCTGGATATCAGCGAAGATCAGGGTGCGAACATCGAGCTTTCCAAAGAAATTGTCATTACGGTATGTATGAATGAGGAAGATCAGGAAGGCAATGCCGGTGAGCAGGTAGTCATGGCGGATCTGTCTGGTATGACGCTTGCAGAGGTGAAAGGAGCTCTGGAAGAAGCAGGACTGAAGCTGAACCTGGTGGAAGAGTACAGTGATGATCCGGCAGGTATGGTTCTGGGGCAGGACGTACTGGCAGGGGAAGAGGTAAACAAAGATTCTTATGTAACGGTTCGTATTAGTAAAGGACCGGAAAAAGTCTATATGAAGAACGTTGGACTGATGACTCTGGAAGAGGCAACTGCTGAGATTGAGGGACTGGGTCTGAAGGTTGGAAGAGTCAGTGAGCAGTACAGTGATTCTGTTGCGGCAGGCAAGATCATTTCTCAGAGTGTGGCGCAGGATGCTGAGATGAAGAAAGGCGATGTGGTAGACCTTGTAATCAGTAAGGGTAAAGATCCGGCAAAAGAACAGAAAAAAGCTCCAGCTGAGACGCGTAAGCAGCAGAGTTCGGAGGCAGAGGCAGCAGAAGCGAAGCGCCAGGCAGAAGCGGCAGCAGAAGCGAAGCGCCAAGCAGAAGCGGCAGCGGAGGCACAGCGCCAGGCAGAAGCGGCAGCAGAGGCACAGCGCCAGGCGGAGGCAGCAGCAGCGGCAGAGGCAGAAGCGAAACGCCAGGCAGAGGAAGCGGCAGCACAGCAGGCTGCAGATCCGAATCGTAATTCGGCATTTGATCTGCTGAATTAATAGAGGAAACCACCATGAAAGGAGACGAATGGATATGAGAAAAGTTACAAAAGGAATCATTGCGGCTGCAGTTATGACCGTGGTCATGACCATGCCGGTATTTGCAGGTACCTGGGGGCAGGACGAAACAGGCTATTGGTATCAGAACGACAGCGGAAGTTATGCGAGAGATCAGTTTATGAATATCGATGGTGTGAACTATGCATTTAATCCGCAGGCTTATATGGTGACCGGCTGGTACAATCATAACGGAAGCTGGTATTATTTTGATCCGGCTACCGGAGCGCAGGTAACTGGCTGGCTGGATCAGAACGGCACCTGGTATTATCTGAATCCGTCAACCGGAGCGATGCAGACATCCTGGCTGAAACAGGGGGCAGACATCTATTATTTTGACGAGAGCGGAGCTATGAAGACAGGTTCCTTTACCGTTGATGGCTATTACTATTTTGCTGAGACCAGCGGAGCACTGCGCCGCAATAAGGTGGAGACCGAGGGCGGTATTACGATCCGTTATGATGAGGAAGGGCGTCAATGGTACAAAAATGATGAGAACCGTGTAAACAGTGCCAGCGGTGGTGATTTGTGGCTCCCGCTTCTGGAAGCAGAGGCTCTGCAGCAGCAGCGTGCTGAGATCCAGGAAAGCAATCAGGAATATATTATGGAAAAGAAGGATGATCTTTACGAAGAATATAAAGAAGAGGTGCTTACTGCAACCACATCCGCACGCCGTACGACCAGAACGGAAAAATGGGTAGATAAGGTAAATCGGCAGTTATCTGCCCTGTATGTACCGCAGGAAGAAATCGACGAGTATGTACGTGATGTAAAATACGGAATTTACGGAAATGATGATTATTATTATGACGATTATGACGATGACTATGATTATGATTATGATTACGATTATGATGATTGAGACTAGAGTACAAAATCGTCAGAAAAAATACAGTTAGGGGAGACAACAATTATGTGGACAAGAGCTGAGTTGAAAAGCCGCGCGAAAGAAGGACTTAAAAATTATTACTGGAATGGTGTTTTGGCAGTATTTGTTCAGGGACTGCTGGTGTTTGCAGTTTCCCTGATCGTAAAACTGATTCCGTTTGTATCGATTATCTTAAGTCCTCTTACCACCATTTTTGTTATTAATGTGATTGCAGTGGGACTGGCAAGCTATTTCATAAAAAGTACCAGAAATCAGGAGGATGCCGGAGTTGGGGAACTGTTTCATGGATTTCAGGGAGGCGGTTACATGCATGTGGTATGCGTGCAGTTTTTTCGTTCTCTGTTTACCTTCCTTTGGAGCCTGCTTCTGATTGTTCCTGGCATTATGAAACATTATGAGTATTACATGGTTCCATATCTGGCTGCCGAGTATCCGGAGAAGAGCCGCAAAGAGATCTTCCAGATGAGCAAGCGAATGATGGATGGCAACAAGTTCAATACGTTTGTACTGGAGTTATCGTTTATTGGATGGTTACTTTTGGGATGTGTGGCATGCTGTATCGGTACGCTGTTTGTAGCACCGTATATGCAGGCAACCTGTGCAGAACTCTATCTGAAACTGAAAGAAGAGCGTCTGGGGATTCTACGTGAGGATGTGACATCGGATCCGTTGGCAGGTGGAAATGCTTCAGAAGATGAATACCATGCTGGTGCCGCAATTGCACAGAATAGCGGAGTAATTGGAATCGGAATAAAGAAAGGTTATCTGACAGGCATACAGGGTGAGTTTGCCGGAGCAAATATTCCAATGGAACGCGGGGATGTGTTAAAGATCGGCAGAGATCCAAGCCAGTGTAATGTGGTGATCAAGGGTGCTCAGACTTCTCGTCTGCATTTGATTGTGGAATTTGACGGAAGTGCATTCCGCGTAACGGATCAGTCGACGGCAGGAACCTTTAATTTGCAGCAGGGTCAGCTTCCAAAAGGACAGGCTGTGATTTTACAGCCGGGAACGTATCTTCAGCTGGGCAGCGGAGGAGACGTATTTGTACTGGAATGTAAATAGGCAGGAATTCAGAAAGAATCACCCGGTCGCAAAAAAAGAAGGACTTATGGCTCCATGGAGCATAGGTCCTTCTTTTGCAGTAATATAATATATCGTTTTTAATCCATATCCGTATCCCAGTCCGGTTCTTCCGGCGCGGAGTATGTATTGCCATCCACTTCTTCATCATCCTCACGAAGCAGGACTCCGCCGCTGTTGGTTTTGTATTTGACCCCGTCACGGTCTTTGACGGTTGTATTCTTGGCGATCTTGCCGGATGTATTGACTACGTAGTTTTTCACGCTGTTGCCGTTTGGAATGGTAAACACCTCATATTTATTGCCGGAATCTGCTTTCTGGAGTTTGCCCATATAATAGAGGTAATTGTCGTAGACGCCGGTGTATCCGCGGCCGGTGGAGGTAAAGTAGTACTGTCGGCTGCTTCCGTTATCGTCCAGGGTGTATTTGCCCTTCATCATGCAGCTCTGGCTGCGTGTTCCGAAATAATATGCGGTATATTCGGATTCGTCGCTGTCTGTATAAACTTTCTGTATTCCATAGACTGGAACGCCCTTCTCATCGAACAGGTAGGTATTGCCGTTGATACGCTTTAAGTCGCTGGTGTGGGCGCTGCCTCTTTCAGGGCCAACTTCCGGAACTCCCTTGCTGTTGAAATAGAACCATTCCACGTCGTGATCATACTGGTTTTGAAGATCCTCCGGTGGTTCGGCGGAATACCAGCCGGTACGGACCTGACCGTTTTTATCAACAAGACGGTAATCCTCAATGTTCTCTGAATCATCTCCGGTTATGCAGGTCCAGCCGGTCTGCATCGCACCATCTTCGCGCAGGCAGTAGTATACGCCGTTGATCTTTTTCTGCTTGATGTTGTCGCCGTTGTCATCCGGAACAACTTTCTTGCCGCTGGAAGCAAAGTAATACCAGTATTTCCCGTCTTCGGCAGATTCATAGGGGCCGGTGTAGTCATCATCGTCATCTGCATATTCTTCCGGCGGTGTCAGCTTCTGCCAACCGGTCACCATCGCACCATTGGAATCACAGTAATACATATCATCTTCCACCCAACCGGTCTGCATCGCACCATCATCACCGAAGAAGTACCAGTTATTGTTGATTTTCTGCCATTGATCCCGGACCACCTTGCCGCTCTGGGTGAAATAATACCAGCTGCTTCCGCTTTCGGAGTTGGAATCGGCAATCTGCAGACACTGACCGGCCACCATGATGCCGCTTTCGTTTACATAATATTCTTCGTTGTCCACCCATTTGTTGACTGCCATGTAACCGTTACTGTCGATATATCTCCAGTATCCGTCCGCACCTTTGCGCCATTCATTATAAATACGGTTTCCGGCAGAATTGTAATAAATCCAGCCATTACTCTCCTTTGACCACCCTTCAGCGGCCATCGCAGAGATCCCTGCACTTCCCAATGTCATCAATGCTGTAAGTGCAAGAATTGCAACCCTTTGTTTTCTCATATAGTTTCTCCTTTGCCTCATGCTTCTACATATAAAACCATTTTAACAAGATATAGATAATTATTCAATAAAAAAACCGGAAGAAATTATTACGATTTTTGAAAACCTTGACGAGTTCTGCAAATATTCTGTATAATATCAATAATGCTGTTGAGGTCCCGGCTGCGGCCATGGGATGCACAGGGGACAATGCTGTTTGCCCCGATATTTATTATAGAAGAAAAGGGTATATGCGAGAGTGCGAGCGAGGCACCCGGAAAGGCTGGAAATAATATGTGGTTAGCAGATGATTGGAAAGATTATCAGGTCATTGACTGTTCGAAAGGAGAAAAGCTGGAGCGTTGGGGCGA
>JALFHZ010000080.1 GCA_022776445.1 Lachnospiraceae bacterium | reverse complement strand
CGAAGGGAACTCTGAGCCGTTCTTCACCATCCACTTTACAGACAAGATTTTCGCCGTCCAAAGTCAGATACGCCGCTTCATTTGTCACATAAATTGTATTTAATAATCTTCTCATGGCACCTTCGCTTTCTATTCTTTCGCATCTCTGAGTTTGTCAATTTCACCCCGAAGACTTCCCACTCTTCTGACAGATGGCATACACAAATCCTTCATGGAACAGCCGCTGCATTTCTGGCCTTTACGAATCGGCGGAATTTTTCCGCAGGCGAGATATTCCCGCATTTCCGTTAAAATCTGTTTCAGCTTTTTATCATACTCGTCAGCATTTTCTCTCAGAGGGAGTATGATCCGCCTTTTAACATCCGCATAATATAAGATGCCATCGCAGTCGCCTCCAAACACGAAATCTGCACAAATTTTCTGTGCAAACACCTGCATCAGATCATCTTCATTGTAAAGGTTTCCTTTCGGTTTTGAAGGTTTATATTCCACAATACACAGCTTATATTTTTTATCACTTCCAGCAATCGCCACCCCATTAGCATCCTCAGTCAGTTCCAGACAGTCAATGACTCCGTACAGATTGTATTCTTCCGAATCACAGAATACAGGGACAGACGTAAATACGCGTTTTCCCTTCGCGACATAATTTCTGTCCGGATCATGAACACGCTCATGAAGCAGATTCGCTTTTGTAACGAAAGCATTCTCAGCCCAGGCTCTGTCAATCTCCAGCAGTCCCCAGCGGTGAGGACAGTACAGATAATGTTGAATAGAACGCAGGGTTATTTCCTGGCTGCTCATAGTTTTTCAATCAACTCTACACCTTCCGGCATCTGAGCGTCGATTGTCACTTCGTAATCCCCAAAGGAACGAGGCGGCAGCTTCTCCTTCTGCTTAATTGAAATTTTGTCAAACAGCAAGTGGGACGGACAGTTTCCCAGTACGCTGTCATGTTTAAAAATGATAAGCTTGCGCATGCACATTTTTCCTCTCGCAGCGCTGTGGTCATTTTCAAACATATTTATAATGGCTGACCACAACAGTTCAATATCTTCCTCCGACAAATCGGAAACCTTATTCGCAAGTGCTGCCGATACGTAGCCCTCGGCCCGATAAAGTGCATAAGAAATTACGCTCTTTCTTCCCATCTCAGTCTCTCCGGTTTCCTTGCGGTCTTCCGTCGTTCGTGCCTGGCGGGTGATCGTAACATCCTGAACATATACCGGTGAAATACTTCTTGCAAAATTGATCTGCACCGGTCCGCGCACAATACCGCAGGGATCTTCTCCTGTGGACATAACTGCGCCGAACATCCGGACATCATAATAATTTTTGCACATGTATTCCCGTGCTTTTCTTACGTCATCCGCATTTTTTCCCTTTCCCTTTTTCTCTAATCCAATTGCTTCATAGGCTTCCGTAAACTTCGTATTCAATGCTTTATCCGGCTTGATCAAAATATTATATCCCGGTTCTCCTTCTTTGCAGAGTTCCACGTAATTACGAATTTTACGTTTCAGACAGACATCTGTAATATACCCTAAGCCTGTTTCCGCATCCACACGTGGAGCATTTCCTGCATCCGGATCTCCATTGGGATTTCCGTTCTCCACATCAAAAAGCATCACAAAATCATACCTGTTTTGAATTGCCATATCATTTATCCTCCTGATTATTTGCATTTTTTTCAAAGAAACTCTGGTACTGCTGGTAATATCCGATCATAAACTGTCCCTGCTCCTTCAGCGAGAGAATGTCCTTGAACTCACCATCCAGATGTTCCATGATTTCCTCGATCTGCTTGTTAAAATAAACCTCACTTTTTGATTTATTCAAGTGATTTTGCGCCAGTCTCAAAAGCCTTGGAAACACCATCGCCGGTCTGGTCGATGCAGAAGAAAAAAAGGTGTCTTTAATCGTCCGGTTCAGATGATTTCCTGACGCATCCTGCTGCAGTTTTTCCAAAACGGCAAACAATCTCCCATACAAATATGCCTGCTGAACATTTTCTCTGTCCAATGCCACTTTCAATTCCCCCTTTAAATAATTTCTGTTCAGGCATGCCTTAATCAAGCCGGCACGCACCTCATTCATCCTGACATCCACGTCAGTCCTGACTCTCCGTACCACCGTTTCCAGCAGTGCTTCCGGATAATTGTGTCCGTACATTGCCGCTTCCATAATTTTCACAAGCAATGCCGGGTTCACAGCATCATTTTGGGCTTTTGGAGAAATCAGTTCCCCCTTGATCCTCCAGAATGGTACCGGCCGCAGTTTTTCTGAAACCTGGAGATCCTGCTGAAATCTTGCGAGATTCCATAGAATATCCGCATATTTTTTTCGATAAATAAATTTTACCGCCAGTCTGGAAGAATTTGGCTTGAATCCCACCATATAAAAATCAACTTCCGGCCTGATACTGTCCAGTGACTGAAGACGCCCCTCCGCAAGCAGCCCCTGTTTTCCATCCTTCAAAAGACGTTCCAGCATGTCCTCTGTCGCATCCGCATCCATTTTTTCGGACTGTCCCCAAAGCATCGCCATGAACATCGCTTCACTGTCCTCACTGGGATCCATGGCCCAGAATACAACCGTCATATCATCCAGCATGATCTTGTGCCTGCTGCTCCCCAGAAGATAATTCAAAGCCTCTGTATATTT
>JALFHZ010000060.1 GCA_022776445.1 Lachnospiraceae bacterium | reverse complement strand
AAGGGCAGCCGCCAGACCCTTTCCGTCCGCAACGCCTCCGGCTGCAAGAACCGGACAATCGACGATGCTTGCAACTTTGTTGGCGATGATAAATGTTCCGATACCATCCAGGCTCGGGTGTCCTGCCACTTCATAACCGGCAATCGTGATGACATCGGCACCTTTTTCCCACATCCGTTTTGCCACATGTGCATTCGGGCTCTTGTGAATCACTTTGATACCGGCTTCCTTGCAGGCCGGTATGAATGGGCTGGGATCAGCACCTGCAAATTCAATAGCTGCTACCTGATTGCGGGTACATACGTGAATGTATTTCATGATTTCCGGTCCTTTTGTGAGATCAGGAACCAAAGATATATTTACGATAAAAGGTTTGTCGGTCAGGCTTTTCATTTCCGCAACGCCTTCTGCAAATGCTTCCGGAGTCGGCCAACAGGTAACATTGATCGTACCCATACCGCCGGCATTGGAAACTCTGGCAGCAAATTCCGGCCATCCAATGTTCTGCATGCCGCCTTGTACAATCGGTTTTTCGATTCCAAACATTTCTGTAAATTTTGTTTTAATCATAGGATGCTCTGCCTTTCTGTGCATGATATTTTTATTTGATTCCGAATTCCTCAAATACAGCAGCGTTATCCGCACCGATGGCATGGGCACGCTCTGCCTGGCTCTGCTCTATTTTGCCCATTTTTACCGGCGGCTGAGCCAGTGTGATCTGGTCTCCGTTCGGGTAGGTAATCGGCATCATGAATCCGTTGACAAGAGCCTGTTCACTGGTATGATTATCTTTAAAGTGTCCCAGCTTGCTGGCGATAATATCACAGTCTTCCAGTTTTTTAACCAGTTCATCGCTGTCAAGCTCGATGATTTTTTTCTCGAAATAACGGATGAGGTCTTCTCTGTTTTTTGGATCGAAGGTAGCCTGTTTGGTGCAGAAACGAGGTTCATCAATGATTTCTTCCGCACCGACACATTTACAGAAGGAAGTCCAGTAGCGTTCGTATTCATTGACAACAGGAAGAACCCATGCGCCGTCTTTTGTCTTATATGGAACTCCCATTGGACCGCCCTGATACCGTCCGCGCGGCCACTGGTATCCAAACTGTGTGCCGGTGGACATGATGCTGAATAACCACATACCGGCACCGTAAAGAGAAATGGAAACATAATCACCGGTGCCTGTTTTTTCACGTCCCATCAGTGCGGTGCCGATGGCTCCGGAGAGAATGGTTCCGCAGATCAGGTCACCGAATCCCATGGGAAGATAGGTCGGGTAAGCGCCGGGAGCTTCTACCATCATATCCTGGATGAAACCGCCGGTTGCAAACATGGCGATCGCATCAAATCCGGGGAAATTGACCTTGGGTCCTTTTTCCCCGTAGCCAAGGAGAATCGCATAGACCAGGCGGGGATATTTTTCTTTCAGAGAATCATAATCCAGCCCCATTTTCTTAAGCGGAGCCAGACGGTTGTTGGTCAGAAATACATCTGCGTGTTCCAGAAGATGATGGAAACGTTTCATGTCTTCCGGATCCTTCAGATTCAGGCAGACGGCATCTTTTCCGCCGTTTAACGTGTCATAAATCGGATTTTCTTCTTCATTTGCCGGGCAGAACAGGGTCGGACCGAATTTACGTTCCACGTCTCCGGCCGGGGATTCTACCTTGATGACGCGTGCGCCCTGGGTGGCAAGAATTCTGCCGCAGCTGGGAGCAGCAATATAGGTGGAAAGTTCAAGAACGGTAATACCTTCTAATGGTTTCATAGACGAAAACCTCCTTTTATTCAAATTGACTTTTTTCATGTTTTAAGTTTAACAAACAGCCGGTTTGCAATAAACTGTATTTGTTCCAAAAGCGACCTGATTTAAGAGAAATCAGATTGTGCACACTAACCAGTATTCTTTTGGCGGTGTTTTGGCTTTTTTGGAGACTTTGCAGGTGCGGTTTGACGATATTTGTATTATTCTGTTAAAAGAATAACAGGATTTTGAGGAGGTGGACAGGTTGTTCAGAAAGGATACGGGGTTTGGCCAGATCATAGATGAAGCGGTTCGGACGCGCCCGGAGCATACGGCAATTGTTGCGGATGGCATTCGGCTGACTTATGCGGAGCTGGGGGAGAAGGTAGACCGTCTGGCAGCTGCACTGGAACGTGACGGCGTGCAGATGGGAGAACCAGTTGCTGTGATCAGCCGTAATTGTGCGGAGTTTCTGATTATAGAACTGGCGCTTTATCGGCTTGGTGCCGTATCGGTAAAAATTAACTGGCGCTATTCGCCGGAGGAGATTCAGTACCTACTGGAGCTGAATGAGGTTCATCTGGCTTTTGTACGCTACGAGCGATGGGATTGGGCGAAACAGGTAGTGGAGGCAAACCGGGAGCGAAATATAAGATTCATTTCCCTGAATCCGGATGAACAGGGAAGTTCGCCTTTTGAACGGTATCTGGAAAATGCTCCGGAGGCGAACGCGTTCCGGCCAAGAAAAATTGATTTGCAGCAGCCGCTTCTTCGGATTCATACCAGCGGAACGACGGGGAAACCGAAATGTGTCGTTCATACGCATCAGGATTTTCTGGCAGAGATCCGCAGTTGTCTGCAGGCTCTTGGGTTTCATTCCGGCTGGGTATATCAGCTGATCAGCCAACTGTTTCATGTTTCCTGTATCGGTGCTTATATGACGCTTAGTGTGGGCGGAACCCTGGTTGTGATGTCGCGGTTTGAACCGAAAGAATATCTGAAGAGCCTGGAGCGGGAACGGGTAACCGGAATCGGTGTGCTTCCGGTGGTACTGAAACGGATTCTGGACTATCCGGAACTGGATCGGTTCGATATCAGCAGTCTGAAGCGCATCAATTACTCAACCTGCCCGATGCCGCCTGCTCTGTTGGCGCAGGCAATGGAGAAGCTGGGAGACAGCTGTGAATTTTGTCAATCGTACGGCATGACGGAGATGTCTTCGGTTGTGACGGTATTGAGTCCAGAGGATCACCGGCGCGGAGGCGGTACGCATCTGGGTTCGGTCGGCCGGGCGATTCCGGGAGCCGAAGTAAAAATTCTGCGGGAAGATGGGACTGAGGCAGCACCGATGGAGGAAGGGGAAATTCTTCTGAAGGGTCCGGGGCAGATGCGTGGATATTATCATGTGGATGTCGGCGTCAACGAGACAGCTTTGAAGGATGGCTGGTACCATTCCAAGGATATGGGGTGGCTGGATTCAGAGGGTTATCTGTATGTCTGCGGACGAAAGGATGATTTGATCATCTCCGGGGGCGAGAATATTTATCCGAAGGAGATTGTTGATGTTCTGATGCGTCTTACGGATGATGTGATGGAGGCGGCTGTATACGGTGTGCCGGATCCTGTCTGGGGTGAGCACGTGAAGGCAAGTGTGGTGATGAAACCCGGAAGCAGGCTCACGGTGCATGATCTGAAGGCTTACTGCAGAGAAAATGTAGCTCATTATAAAGCACCAAAAGAGATTGAGATACTGAAAGAACTGCCGAAAAATGCAACGGGGAAAGTAATCATTCGTGCATTGATTGAAAAAAATTGTGGTTAAACTGCACAAAGAATTGTCGTGGGTTTTTGCGTCTTTTCATAAGATGTTAAGTTGTTTTCAAGCCATGATTCAAGTAAAATCTGGTCAGAACGACATACAGAGTGTATAGAAAGGAGTGTACAGGAGTGGAATTTCAGAATTTTAAGCTGGAAATAGATGAGCAGGGAATAGCGGTATTTACTTCCAATCGTCCGGAAAAAATGAATGCACTGGATGATATTTCCTGGAAAGAAATCTATGAGTTCTTTACCTGGGCAAATACCGCTGACGAGGTAAAAGTTGTGATTGTAACGGGAGCAGGAGACAAGGCATTTGCAGCAGGTGCGGATTTGAATGTGCTGAAAACCAAGACTTCGGTTCAGGCGTTGGGCGGAGCAGGCCAGCGGGCATTAAATGCGATTGAGCACTGCTATAAACCGGTCATTGCGGCGGTGAATGGATATGCATTTGGCGGCGGATGTGAACTGAGTCTGGCATGTGATTTCCGTGTATGTTCTGATAATGCAATGTTTGCTTTGCCGGAGACCGGATTAGGACTCCTGCCGGGCGCGGGCGGAACCCAGAGACTGGCACGTTTGATCGGTCTGGGACGGGCGAAAGATGTGATCCTTCTTGGCAGAAAGATCGGCGGTCCAGAGGCGGCGCAGATCGGCCTGGCGACGAAATGTGTGCCGCAGGCAGATTTGATGGCAGAAGCAAGGAAGATGGCAGGAAAGCTGATGGCAAAGGGACCGATTGCAATACGGGTTGCAAAGCGTGTGGTAGAAGCATCCATGTCCAGCAGCGAGGAGATCGGGCAGTTGCTTGAGATGCTGGCACTTAGTTCTCTGTTCAGCACAGAGGATAAACTGGAAGGAGTTACATCTTTCCTGGAAAAGCGCAGTCCGGAATACAAGGGGCGCTGAATGTATCTGTAAATTTTAGTGGAATAACTGATTGAGGTGAAACAATATGAATATTTTAGTATGTGTAAAACAGGTTCCAGATACTACGGAGATTAAAATTGATCCAGTAAAACACACATTGATCCGTGATGGAGTCCCAAGCATTGTCAATCCTTTCGACGCGTATGCTCTGGAAGCAGCAGCGCGCATTAAGGATAAATCACCGGACAGCAAGATTGTAGTGCTGAGCATGGGGCCGGAACAGGCAAAAAATGCTTTAAAGGAGTGTCTGGCAATTGCGGCAGATAAAGCATATCTGGTTTCCGGCCGTGCATTCGGAGGCAGTGATACGCTGGCAACCAGCTATATTCTTTACAATGCAATTAAAAAGGTAGAAGAATTAGAGGGTAAGTTCGATGCAGTATTCTGCGGCAAGCAGGCAATCGACGGAGATACCGCACAGGTTGGTCCGGAGATTGCAGAGCATCTCGGATATCCGCAGGTGACTTATGCACTTGAGGCAGAAGAAGTAGAAAAGGGACTGGTTGTTCTGAAAGAGGGAGAGGAAGGTAACATGCGGATCGGCATTGATTGTCCGTGTGTGGTTACTTTTACAAAACCGTCTTTCGATCCTCGTTATCCAACGATTAAACGGAAACTGGCAGCAAACCGTGCAGTTATTCCGACTCTGGGAGAGGATGCATTTCCGGAGATTGACACGACCCGCATCGGTCTGAAAGGTTCTCCGACCCATGTAAAAAAATCATTTGTACCTGAGAAGAAGAGCGGCGGTACTCTGATTCAGGAAGAGACGGGAGAGGCATCTGCTGTCAAACTTGCTGCATTGCTCAGTGAGGCACATGTAATTTAATGGTAGGAGGACAAGACGATGGAAGCAAAAACCAAAGATTTATGGGTATTTATTGAGACGAAGGAAGATGGCAGCGCGAAAAAAGTCGGATTGGAGCTTTTAAATCCTGGGCGTCGTCTGGCAGATAAACAGGGCGGAGCGCTGGTGGGCGTGATCATCGGCTGTCAGACCGACGAAGCTGTGAAAGAAGCAGGGAACTATGGTGCAGATAAAGTAATCGTTGTAGACGGCGAAGAATATAGAACTTATACAACCGATGCCTATGCAAATGCATTATATCATCTGGTTGAGAAGTATGAACCGACAACTCTGATGATCGGTGCAACGCCGAACGGACGGGATCTTGGACCGCGTATCTCCTGCCGTTTGAAAACCGGTCTGACGGCTGACTGTACTGCATTGGACATTGATGAAGAGTCCGGTAATGTTGCATGGACACGCCCTGCATTTGGCGGCAACCTGATGGCAACCATTATGTGCCCGGATCACAGACCGCAGATCGGTACCGTTCGTCCGGGTGTGTTTAAGAAACCGGAAGCGACCGGCAAGGACGCAGAGGTGATTCGTGAAGAGTTCCATGTACCGGCGGAGCAGATCCGTACCCGCCTGTTAGAGGTAATCAAAGAGACCGCCGGGGAACTGGTGGATCTGGAAGGCGCAGAAGTGATTGTTTCCGGAGGACGCGGTGTGGGAGGACCGGAAGGTTTTGCACCGCTGAAGGAACTGGCTGATGCTCTTGGCGGTGTTGTGGGTGCGTCACGTGCAGCAGTTGATGCAGGATGGATCGGGCACAGTCATCAGGTTGGACAGACCGGTAAGACCGTTGGACCGAAGCTGTATATTGCATGTGGTATCAGCGGTGCAATCCAGCATGTAGCCGGCATGAGCGGTTCAGATTGCATCGTTGCTATTAACAAGGATCCGGAGGCTCCAATCTTTGGCATCGCTGATTATGGCATTGTGGGCAATCTCAATGATGTACTTCCGGCATTGACCGCTGAAGTAAAGAAATTGAAAGCATAAGTGGTAATACATAAGAACAGGCACTGACCTTGGAAGGGAAAGTGCCTGTTCTTGTGTATATATGTGGAAATTTACCGACCCTGGAAAACCGGGCGGCGTTTTTCCAGAAATGCGTTGACAGCCTCAGCATGATCGGCGGAATGCGTCAGACGATCTGCGCAGTCTGCTTCTGCATTCATACATGGATAGAGATCCGGATAGAGAATTCGGTTGACGGCGGCTTTGATTTCCGCATAGGCGAGTGTAGGACCGGAAGCCAGCTGTGCGATTTGCTTTGTGACGGTTGCTTCCAGTTCTTCTGCCGGAACCGAGCGGGTAATGATACCCAGTTCAGCTGCTTCTTTTCCTGTGAAGCGGCGTCCGGTCATGAAAAGATCAGTAGCCCGTGCAGGACCGACGCGGCGCATCATCATCAGACTGCTTCCCATATCCGGAGCCAGACCGACACCGACAAAAGCGCAGGTCATTTTTGTGTTTTCCTCTGCAATTGAAAAATCACATGCCATGGCCAGACTCAGGCCGCCACCTGCGCAGGCACCTTCAATCCAGCTGACAACGGGTTTTTCCATTTGTCGAATACTGAGAATCAGGCGGTTGAGATTCATCATGTTTGTTTTTGTCTCGGTTTCCGGGCGAAGTCCGTTGGCATAACAGTCAATTCTTTTTTTCATGGAAGTAACATCGCCGCCTGCACAGAAACGTCCCTGTGCGCCGCGAAGTACGACCACACGGACATCCGGATCGAAACGATACTGTTCAAGAGCCTGATAAAGTTCAGCAGCCATCGGTTGGCTCAACGCATTCATTTTGGCTGGATCATTCAAAGTGATAAAGGCAGCGTGATTCTCAACGGTTGTTTGAATAAGCTGAAACATAAAACATCCTCCTTTTTTGTCTGTCTGCTGTCAGTATAGCGCAGAATGGTAGAATGTTCATGGTCGCAGGTTCTAACATTTTTACAGGTTCCGGGAAAAACTTATGGATAAAGTGTACGAAAGGGAAATCGAAGCGATTCCCCATTATTTGCGTACCTCAAACTTATATCCGATCCCCCAGACGGTGGTCAGTGCCCAGTTGGCATGGTCCTTGATCTTTTCGCGCAGCCGTTTGATATGCACATCTACGGTGCGGGTGTCACCAATGTATTCATAGCCCCAGATATGGTCGAGCAGCTGTTCCCGGGTGAATACCTGATTCGGTGAGGCGGCCAGGAAATAGAGCAGCTCCAGTTCCTTTGGCGGCATATCCACGGAATGACCGCAGTAGGTCACAGAATAGTTGGTCAGGTTGACGATCAGATCCGGGTATTCCACGTAGTCCCCCTGCTGCTGGCTGGCTGCGGTCGCGGCAGCCGGAGCCGCCTGATAGCGGCGCAGGACGGCTTTGACCCGGGCTACCAGTTCTTTGGAATCAAATGGTTTGATCATGTAGTCATCGGCGCCGAGCTCCAGGCCAAGTACCTTGTCGAAAATTTCGCCCTTGGCAGAGAGCATGATGATCGGTACCTGGGAAGTGGCGCGCAGTTCCCGGCAGACCTGATAGCCGTCGATGCCCGGAAGCATCAGGTCAAGCAGTATCAGGTTCGGCTTGAATTCCGGAAAAGTCCGGAGTGCTGCCTCTCCGTCATTGACAATTTTGGTTTCATAACATTCTTTCATAAGATAGAGAGAAATCAGCTCGGCGATATTCTCATCATCATCTACAATCAAAATCCGCTGTTTCTCAGCCATGCGTGTTCATCCCCCTTATTTGAAAACAACAATCGTGACTCCGGCATCGCCTTCGCCAAATTCAGCCAGATGGAATTCCTTGACGTTTTTCAGTTTCTTCAGATGCTTATGGATGCCGGCACGCAAAGCCCCGGTACCTTTGCCGTGTACAACGCGAACCTGGGACAGGTGTGCGATGTAGGCGTCATCCAGATATTTATCCAGATGTGCGATTGCCTCATCTACGGTCATGCCCAGCAGATTGATCTCCGTGGAAACAGAAGCAGATTTGGACATTTTGATGGCGCTGCTTCCGGAACCTTTCCGGCGGGAATCCAGACCGGGTGCACTGATGGAATTTTCCTGCAGCAGTTCCAGATCGCTGATATTGACACGGGAGCGCAGTATGCCCATCTGAACGAACAGATTGCCCTGCGCGTCCGGCAGCGTGCTGACTGTACCTTTCAGATTCATGGAAAGGACTTTTACACCGTCACCAATGTGCAGCTTTTTCGGATTGATGGCCTGATGCGGTTTGCTTTCCTGTTTGAGAGACAGATTGCTGTCGACCTTTTTCAGATTTTCACGCAGTTTGGTGCGTTCTGCTTCCAGGGCTTTGGTATCGACACCGGAGGAAGCGGCCAGCTTGTTGATGTTTTTGATGGTGCGGTCTGCCGTCTCCTTGGCCTCCCGCAGAATGCGCTGCGCTTCTTCATTGGCAGAGCGGATCATCTTGTCTCTGCGCTCATCGAACCGCTCTTCCTTCTGCTCCAGACGGGATTTCAGGCGGGCAATCTCTGCTTTGTAGGCCTGGATCTCCTGTTGTTCCTTTTCGATCGTTACGCGGCTTTCCTCCAGATGGCTGATAATATCCTCAAATGTCTCATCCTCTGCTTCAATGTGGCTTTTTGCGTCATCAATGATATAATCCGGAAGTCCGAGCTTTCTGGAGATAGCAAATGCATTGCTCTTGCCCGGAATACCGATCAGCAGGCGGTAAGTCGGGCGCAGGGTCTGTACGTCAAATTCGCAGCAGGCATTTTCGACTCCCTCCGTGCTGAGGGCGTATACCTTCAGTTCGCTGTAATGGGTGGTGGCCATGGTCCGGCACTTCATATTGTGCAGGAAATTCAGAATGGCAATCGCCAGAGCGGCACCCTCGGTCGGGTCAGTGCCGGCTCCCAGTTCGTCGAAGAGACAGAGGGAACGGCTGTCGGCTTTCCCCAAAATGTCTACGATGTTGGTCATATGAGCAGAGAAGGTACTCAGGCTCTGTTCGATACTCTGCTCGTCACCGATATCGGCAAATACTTCGTCAAAAACGGCCAGTTCGGAACCGTCGAAAGCCGGAATGTGAAGGCCGGCCTGTCCCATCAGGGTAAAAAGTCCTACGGTTTTCAAAGAAACGGTTTTGCCGCCGGTATTCGGACCGGTGACAATCAGCAGATCGAAATGATCTCCCAGCCAGACGGTAATCGGCACAACCTTCTGCGGGTCAAGAAGCGGGTGGCGTCCGTCTTTGATATGGATACGGCCTTCCCGGTTGAACTTGGGTTCGCTGCATTGATAATGGCGGGAGAGTGCAGCTTTCGCAAAAATAAAATCAAGCCGTGACAGAAGCTGCAGATTCAGTGACAGCTCTTCTGTATAGGGGACGAGCTGGTTGCTGAGATCGGCAAGAACTGCCTCGATCTCCTTCTGTTCCTGAATCTCCAGGGTGCGGAGTTCGTTGTTCAGCTGAATGATGGCCATCGGCTCAATAAATAAGGTGGAGCCGGTGGCAGACTGGTCGTGAACCATGCCGGTTACCTGATTCTTGTATTCGGCCTTGACCGGCAGGCAGTAGCGTCCGTCACGCATGGTGATCACTGCATCCTGCAGGTAACTGCGGCTGGAATTCAGGATGCTGTTCAGCTGTGTGTGAATCCGGTCATTGATGCCGCGCATGGAACGACGCACGCGGTGCAGCCCGGGACTTGCATCATCACTGATCTCCTCCTCGGAGAGAATGCAGCGTTTGATTTCGTTGTTGACCGGAGTCAGGGGCTCCAGACTGCGGAACATTTCCTCAAGGGAATCGTCCGGAATCTGCTCGGATTCCTCGTGGCGTCCGTAAGCTTTGGCACGTGCGGCAACCGTCAAAACGGAGCTGATGGACAAAAGCTCCGTGATGCCCAGTGCGCTGCCGATCTCCAGACGCTTCAGGGAATCACGGATATCACGGATGCCGCTTAACGAGAGACTGCCCTTCATGCGGACACGGGTGACCGCATCCGTGGTCTCAGTCTGTGCCTGCAGGATCTCGTCGTAGTCACTGGATGGCAGCAGATCCCGGCACAGAAGCTTGCCGGGGGCGGATGCGGCATATTCCGTCAGCTGGCTGATTATTTTCTCATATTCTAAAATTTTTAATGCTTTCTGATTCATGGTACTCCTTATTGATTTAATATCGTATGGGTACAGTATATCATGATTCCGGGGTTCGTGAAAGCCCCCGACGGGCTTTATGACGGAACTTTTTCTTGCACATTTACAGGAAGAACCGTATAATAGTGTTAAGTCTTTATGGGGAGGATGTATGAGGTAAGGAGGTTTGGAATGCCTGAATTACATGATCCGAAAAAGGAGCGGGGCGAAAAACGCAATTTTATCACGGAGAAGGTTGTGAAACGGCCGCTGACAAGGAGACAGCTTGTAAAGCGCGGATTATTATTTTCCATGGCTGCCTTTTTGTTCGGAACAGTTGCAGGAGTGGGGTTTTCGATTGCAAGACCACTTACAGAGCGATATTTGATTGGGGAAAAAAAGGAGGAGCCGACGGTGTCGATTCCGAAAGATGATCCTGCCGATGTTACGATGGCTGCGTCCGCAGAGGAAACGGAGACAGAGGAGCAGAGTGAGCCGATCGAGGAGATCGTCCAGTCTGCGATGGAAAGCTATCGTTTTACGGTTGGTGACCTGAATTCGATTATCAGCAGTCTGCGCGTACAGGTGCAGAAGGCGAACAATGGCGTTGTGACGGTTCATTCTGTGCAGCAGGAGACAGACTGGTTTGACAATCCGGTTGAGACTACGGGACTTTACGCGGGGGTTGTGATTGCGGATACTTCACAGGAACTGCTGATCCTGACACCGGAATCCGCGGTGGCATATTCCGATTCTGTCAGGGTGACCTTCGGGGACAGCGAGGAGGTTACCGGCCGGGTGAAGCAGCGGGATCGGATATCGGGGATGGCGGTTGTCAGTGCAGCGGTTGAGGATCTGAGTGAGACGGCTCTGCAGAATGTGGCAGTTCTGCCGCTTGGCAATTCCTATACTGTCAAGGAAGGCGATATGGTGATTGCGGTTGGCGGTCCGGCAGGAATCGTACATTCGATTGATTACGGATTTATTTCTTATGTGCAGAAGAATGTTCAGATGGTGGATCAGATCGAGCGTGTCCTGTATACAGGAGTCGGCGCGGATGTGGACAAGGGAACATTCCTGCTGAATACGTCGGGCGAGCTGATTGGCTGGGCGATGACACCGCATCAGGAAGAGAAGAGCAGTCCGATGACGGAGATCCGATGTGTTTCCGGTTATAAGGGAATTCTGGAAAAACTGTCAAATGGCCAGGAAGCGCCGTGTTTTGGTATTATCGGTCAGTCTGTGTCGGAGGATATGGAGGCAGGCGGTCTTCCGAAGGGCATTTACGTGATGAGTGCGGTGACGGATGGCCCGGCATACAACGCGGGTATTCAGAACGGCGACATCATTACAAGGATCGATGACAAAGAGATGGGATCCATGAAGGATTTTCAGGGAATGGTAGATGGCATGCAGTGTGGTCAGGTGCTGCTGGTTACGGTGCAACGCAATGGTCGTGACCAGTTTACGGAGCTTCAGTTTCAGGTGACAGTCGGAGCCAGATAGCAGGAAAAATCGGTTCATTCAGAAAAGTTTAGAAAGAAAAGGAAATGGTTATGAAGTATATTGACACCTTACGGGAAGGCATGCGAATTTCGGAGGTATATCTGTGCAAGACGAAGCAGATTGCACTTACGAAAGCAGGAAAAGAATATGGGAATCTGGTGCTGCAGGACAAGACCGGCACGGTTGATGCAAAGATCTGGGATCTGGGGTCACCGGGCGTGAGTGAATTTGAGGCGTTGGATTATGTCCATGTAGATGCCGATGTGACGATGTTTATGGGGGCAAATCAGCTGAATGTCAAGCGGATCCGTAAGGCGGATGAAGGAGAGTACGCACCGGCGGATTATCTTCCGGTGTCCTCCAAGGATGTAAAGAAGATGTATCTGGAGCTTCTGGAAACCATTGCATCTTTGAAGAATCCCTATCTGAAAAAGCTGGCAGAGAGCTTTTTTGTAAGAGACCCTGTTTTTGCCAAAGCATTTCAGTTTCACAGTGCGGCCAAGAGTGTTCACCATGGTTTTGTGGGAGGCCTGTTGGAGCATACGCTCAGCGTGGTCAAGATGTGTGAATATTTTGCGGGAGCGTATCCGATGCTGAATCGAGATCTTCTTCTGGCAGCTGCGATGTTCCATGATATCGGCAAGACGAAAGAACTGTCCACATTTCCGGAAAATGATTACACGGACGACGGTCAGCTGCTGGGGCATATCATCATTGGCACGGAGATGGTCAGCGACCGGATCCGTACGATAACGGGATTTCCGGAGAAGCTTGCGACAGAGCTGAAACACTGCATTCTGGCTCATCACGGGGAACTGGAGTACGGCTCTCCGAAGAAACCGGCTCTGCTGGAGGCGATGGCATTGAATTTTGCGGATAATGCGGATGCCAAGATGGAGACGATGATGGAAGCTCTGCAGAGTGCCGGAAGTAATCAGGGATGGCTGGGATATAACCGTCTGCTGGAGACTAATATTCGAAAAACAACAGAATATTAATAAGGAAAGGGACTGTTGTAAAATCCGGTTCATCCGGGTCTCACAACAGTCCCTTTCAGGAGGTATAAGGTTTGGGTTCTACAATATATGTAAAGCGTCTCGGGCCAACAAAGAGGGGGAGTATGACCCGAGAGCCATGTTGTTAGACGAACCCGACAACGGTGCGCGCAGTGTGCCATCGGGATCAATTTATGTATAACGAACAATTCTGTTCATTAACGATGATGCGTTTTCAAGAGGTTCTCTCTTTCGTTCATCATGGTTATATCATATCGTAGAAATGTGTCTAAAGTTTGAGTAGTTTATAAAGTATTTGGAAAATTTAGGAAGAAATTATAACTTTTTTATGAAGGCCTCAGATAAAAACCGGGGAATCCGGATTACACATGCCGGCGGCGCCTGTGTGTGCAGCACAAAGCATGGTACAGATTTAGAAGGGAATGTGAAGATATCAGATGGAATGGAAGAAAAATGACGTATTTCAGGTGAAAATTGAAGATATCAGTGATACCGGGGAAGGCATTGGAAAAGCAGATGGCTTTACCTGGTTTATCAAAGATGCGGTGATTGGCGATGTGGTGGAAGCCAAGGTGATGAAGACGAAGAAATCGTATGGCTTTGCCCGTTTGATGGAGGTGAAGGAAGCGTCCCCGTACCGTGTGGAGCCGCTTTGCCCCGTTGCCCGTCAGTGCGGCGGGTGTCAGCTGCAGGCGATGGATTACCGGGAACAGCTGCGGTTTAAGGAGAATAAGGTCTGCAGCAATCTGCAGAGAATCGGTGGATTTACGAAGCTGTGCAAGGTGGAAGAATCTGCAGAGATGACGGAAACGGCGGTGGCTGTCTATCCAATTATCGGGATGGAACATCCCTGGCGCTATCGCAACAAAGCACAGTTTCCGTTTGGAACGAATAAGGATGGAAGGATGATTGCCGGTTTTTATGCCGGGAGAACCCATGCGATTATTGAAAGCGAAGACTGTCTTCTGGGTGTCAGCGAGAACCGGGAGATTCTGGAGTGTGTGCGTAATCATATGGAACAGTATGGAATCCGTCCTTACAATGAAGAAAGCCACACGGGGCTGGTCCGTCATGTGCTGATCCGGAAAGGATTTCGAACCGGAGAATTGATGGTTTGCCTGGTGCTCAACGGTGCGGTGAAGCAGCTGAAGGCAGCTGATGTGCTGGTGAATAAGCTGGTAGGTTTGTATGACGGGAAAAGGCAGGAGAGACAGGCTGATGTTGAGGAAAAAGACGGGCAAATGGTACCGGAATCCCGCATGGTAAGTATTTCCTGCAGCATAAACCAGGAAAAGACAAATGTGATTATGGGCAAAGAGATTGTGAATCTGTATGGTCCGGGATATATTACGGACTATATTGGCAATGTTCAGTATCGGATTTCTCCGCTTTCTTTTTATCAGGTGAATCCGGTGCAGACGGAGCGGCTGTATGGAACGGCGCTGGAATACGCGGATCTTACCGGAGATGAAACGGTATGGGATCTGTATTGCGGAATCGGAACCATCTCTCTGTTTCTGGCGCAGAAGGCGAAGAAGGTTTATGGCGTAGAGATCATTCCGCAGGCGATAGAGGACGCTCGTGCCAATGCGGCATTAAACGGCATGAACAATGTGGAGTTTTTTGTTGGAAAAGCTGAGGAGGTTCTGCCGGAACAGTATGAGAAAAACCAGATCTATGCTGATGTGATTGTCGTGGATCCTCCGCGCAAGGGCTGCGACAGCGTGTGTCTGGATACGATTGTGAAAATGGGACCGAAGCGGGTGGTGTATGTGAGCTGCGATTCCGCGACGCTGGCACGGGATCTGAAGTACCTGGGGGAGAGAGGGTATTGTCTGGAGAAGGTAAGAGCGGTGGATATGTTTCCGGGGACGGGGCATGTGGAGACGGTTGTCTTGCTGTCCAAGGGCGAGGTCGACTCGAAAAAGATTCGGGTTGAGTTCTCTTTGGAAGATATGGATATGTCCGAATTTCAGGATGGGGCAACCTACACGCAGATCAAGGACTATGTACTGGAACATAGCGGATTAAAGGTGTCTAAC
>JALFHZ010000045.1 GCA_022776445.1 Lachnospiraceae bacterium | reverse complement strand
TATATGCTGACATATATTCGTGGTTGGATTATTGGGAACACTTTTAGCAGTTCCCTGTATCCCTTCCATGTGTAGCTGCTTTTCTGGCTTCTTCTGTTCAGCCAGTAGAAAAGCATTTTCTCTACTTTTCGCCGAAAGCGTCCCAGCGCTCGAATGTTGTCTGTAATCCCGTAGTAATGGTTATATCCCACCAGAATTCTGTTCAGCTTCTCTACAATCAATTTTACGTCCCAGTGCCTGATTTCTTTTAGCAGCGCGTGTATTTCTTTGCATTTCTTCCTGAATTTCTTCCTGCTGGTTTTCCTCTTCACTCTGAACTCCCCGTTCCTACTAGTGGAACAGTAATGTGTAAATCCGAGAAAGTCAAATGTCTCTGCTTTCTTTCCGGCTGTCTGCGCTTCTTTCTGTGCATACCTGCCAAATTTTATCAGTCGGCTTTTGCTTTCTTCCATTTCCAGTCCAAAATGCCCCATCCTTTTAATAAGGTGTCTGTAGAAGAATTCCGCATCTTCCTTATATTGGAAGCATACAACAAAATCGTCGGCGCTATGCCGATTTCGGCATAGTGCGGATAATCGCACAATTTTTTATAATGTCAGAAGTTATAAGACCCTGAGAAGATAATTCTTTCAGTTCGCCCTTTGATTTTCCCATGTATGATGCAATCGCATCGGCAACCATTGGTGCATTCTCCATCACAGATCGGAATTCATCTCCCTGGAGTTTACCGGATGTCATGGCCTGGGTTAACTGAAGGAAAGCTGAATTCTGTTCCGCCTGACCTGCTCCAGATACTTTCAGGGACTTTGTAAGCAGTTCGGCAAAGCCAACAGCTTCTTGATTGCTTCCAAAGCTGTCTCCAGCCATCATCTTTAATTTTGCAGATGCGTTCGCCATTTCTGTATAGCTTCCTCGTGACCGATTCGCGGCAGCAAAAATTTCATTCTGCAAATCTTTCTGTTCTTCAAGGCTGCCCGTGATCATGGCAAGTCTGGCATTGGTATTCGTGTAGGTATCAGTCAGATCCATTGCCTTTTTTGCAGCAGCAAAACCTCCAACCATGCCGATTAATTTTCCAAGCCCAGAGCTTGCCGCAGATGCAGCCATATCGGTCTTTTTGAGCGAATCATTGAATTTGTCTGTTTTCTTACTGGCTCCAAGGATGGCAGCCGCAGCGCGGTCTGTATTTTCAACGATTTTCTTTATAGTACTACTATAGCCGTCCATCAACCGGAACATTGCGCTCAAAGTTGGCATATCTGTTCACCTCCTGCCTATGAATCCAATTTCGCTGCCTGCTTCTTTTCTTCTTCGACGCGTAAGGAAATGCTGGCATAAACAAATGCCAGTTCCCTTTGCTCCATCTGCTCAAGCGTCGATGGAAGAATATGGAGCTTTTGCAGGGCATAATGGGCATAATTCAATTCCCCATCGCCCTGCTTGATCAGTTTTTTGCTTCTTCGATATCATCGTTAATATCAATATCTAATCCGGAAATCTCCTGCACTTCTTTCATAAGAATTGCAAATTCCCCAATATAGAGCATTTCAGCCAGAAGCTTCGGAGCTCCAAGTACACCATAAGCCTTCTGAAGTTCCGCATTCTCCAGATCTGGTTCAACAACCGCGGCTGCAACAAGAGAATGCTGATAAGCAACACGGTCAAATTCAGGCTGCTCGTTTTTCTTGCCCTTCTTCGTGTTCTGCCGGATAAGAACCTCGTTTTCTTTCTGTGTGATCGGTCTGATTACAAACGGAACCGGCTTTCCATTCTCCTTGAATCGTTCTGACACAATCACTTCTCGATTGTTTACTTTCTCTGGATGTAAAAATGCACTTAAAGATGACATGTTTTCGATCTCCTTTCAAAATAAAAGAAGAGACTTTCATCCCCTCCTACCTCATGTTCTCCGGAATCTTATAGCTTTCAAGATCATCCAAATCATCAAATGTAAAGTCAGTATCCTTCGAATCCAGATCTTCGCTGGAATCATCCAGGTACGCTACAGGTACCTTCGACAGGATCACATTTCTCATAACAACAGTGCGCCGACCAATCGTAGAAGACTTATCCTCATTGGTGGTCTGTACACTGATCTGTGGAGCCTTCCCTTCTTTCACATACTTCTGGTAGATCTCTGAAGTAGCCGGACTGACATTATAAATCGCCATGCTTCCTTTTCCCTCTGCACCAACAACCTTATGCTGCTTCATTCTGTGACCCAGAAGCTTCTTTGTTGCCACTGTAAATTCAATATTGGCTTCGATCTTGGCAAGCTCGAAGAAATACCGGTTCTGTCCGTCCACAGTGATATAGGCACTGCCTTCACTTCCTGTGACAAGGTCAGAAATCTTTGTATAAGTCTGATTCGCCATAAATTGATACCCCCTTTATGAAAGATTTACCGTGATGTAGATCTTCTCCACACTGTCTACCGGCTGGATAGCTGCATCCACTACAACTGCATCAGAATCCGTTCCGGCAGTCACCGTCACATCATCCGTTTCGAAATTCTGGATTGCCCCCATATTCTGAAGCGTATTGAAGTAATCGATCAATGCAGCCTTCAAAAGCGAGCGTCCGGCTTCATTGTTATTGACCTTGCCAACATAGTTGGACTCAAAAATATTGGCGATGTCATTGGCAATGTTGTCGATGGTGCGAATCACGCGGTTTTTCGTGAACACCTTTCCTTTCTCTGCCGTTGTCGTTGTCAGGGAATTGATGTCGTATACCGCCGTGACATTCTGCGCGGAATCCACCTTAAAAATGAATTTTCCTGCCTTGATCGCTGCTTCCATCTCGCTCTTTGTCATGCGCGGTTTGACATCAATCGCTCCGGTATACGCGGATCCAGTGTTCGATGTAGTGATGCTCGCGCCTGCGGTAGCACCTGCAACCCATGCAGTTGCTTCCGCTGCTGTAAGCTCTGTACCATCCGACAATACAATTCCCTGCACCACATTAATAACTCCTTCACTGTCAGCAGAATGGTTGGCAAGAACGGCTTGGCACTTAACCCCTTCATCATCCCGCATGGCTTTAATCCATGTTGCGATGGCTGTTTTGATGGCGGTTTTGTTTTCGTTATCATAAGGATAACATAACGTATTAAACGATACGGTTTTCAATGCTTCAAGAGCTGTATTTACATCATCCGATGTATGTGATTCGGTCAGCTTATACACCAGTACGGTCTTTGCTTTCTTCAGTGCTTCATTCGCCAGCTTTTTATCTGCCGACGTGGCATTATCTGGCCAGTTTGATTCCGTAGCTGTAATGGTGTAGATACTTCCATCATCTCCGACGCTCATCTCCTGCAAAATAACCACAGTGCCACGGTCTCCCGGTGTAATGGACATCGGCGCATTCGTCCGGATATTGATATATGCACCAGGAAGCACTTTATTCTGTGACTCCCATGTTCCTGCCATGGTCTCATACCTCCTTTAAGTTTGTATTGCTGGACAGCTCTGCCATCTTGATTTCTATAGATTCCTTATATTCCCGGTAATCCACATCAAACAAAAAGTGCAGAACCTTGTCCGTTATTTTCATGTTCCGATTTTTAATTTTAAATCCTGCAAGCTGAAATTCTCGCTGAAGATTTTCGCCGACGATCCAGCACTCTTCCTGATAGTTGGTTTCGTCTTCCGGGAAGTATAAAAGATCTACTCTGACGGAATTCTTCAACCTTCCGTTGATTCCTCTGGAAGGGTTCTGATCGTAAAAAGTGATCATAAAGCATGGATTCCGAAAATCCTGTGGAACGTCTTCCTGGTAAATGGCGCAGGATTTAATCAGCTTCAGCCCAGCAGCAATCTCTTGATACAGTTTATCAATCATGTTTCTCCTGCACCTCCTTTACCTTTCTCGCGAACAAAACAATCATCCGCTTTTCAATGTAATCTCCAGTCTTCTCAAGTACATAAGTACCTTCCTGAATCCCATGCGTAACTCCATGCCTGTCTACAATGCGGTGACCGTCATTCCAGTAAGATGCATACTCTGCTGTATTTACAAGTTCTGCTTCAACTCCTGATGCACTTTTCTTTGTCGGAAGTTTATGCCAGTTTTTTTTAAGGAATCCTCCCACGCGTCCCTTTACATCAAAACTGACGATCTTTCCTGCATCTGGTCCTCGTTTTACCATAAATTCCACATGGTTAGGGTAGAATCCGACAGGCGTTCGCCTCTCTGCGAATATCACGCCATCATTCATAGCCTGATTCAGTACATCCTTATCGATTTCGCAGATATCATCCAGCATAGCCCGTAGTTCATTCCGGAATTGATCGATTGCCTTGGCGTTATCGCTGTAATTACTCATGCATTATCATCCCTTTTAATCTCGCACTGCCACTGGTAGGTGTACGGATGACACTCGCCCAGATCAACCTCCACCACCTTACCAGTCCGAAGAGTAATAACCAGATGGTCTCCTTCCCGTACGTCCTCATCCAGCCCGCAAAACAGTGTGTGGCTGTTTTGAATGGACGGATTCGGCGATCCGGTGGAAACCTGTCCGGAAGAACTGTACCTGCATGGACGGTCAGAAGAAACCAGCACTTTCTTATGCTTTGTAATGTTTCCTTCTTCCACTTCCTTCCAGCGGTACACATCCATCTTTGTATCATACATTACTGCATACGGATTAAGCATAGCCTCTCAGCCTCCTGTAGCGTCGCAGAATAGATTTGTCAGAATCATTCAAGCCGTAAATGCTTGCCCTGGTATTTCCATCCGTCTGCGCCCATGTAATACTGCCGTCACCTTCCTTGATACTGGCAACTTCCGGACGATACCCGGTCCCGTTCACCGACTCGTAATCCAGAATACCTTTTACCTTTTTACGAATGAACGGTTCCAATTCTTCTTGTATGTTATCCAATGGAATGTTGCAGTAACTGCACACCATCAGGACAGCATCTGAGATGGTAAGGTCTCCCGTACCATCTGCAAGCGCCAGATTCTGTTTGATTGCAGTCACCATCTCAGATTTTGTCATCTACTATGCCTCCCTTATCCCAGCTTGTGCTTAAATGCTACAATGCGGATCTGTTTCGGCTCGTATACCGGTTTCCAGTTAGACGGATCGGCAAGCTCGGTTCTGGATGGTCCTTCGGTCTTTGCTACATTTGTGTTGGTAAATGCAATTCCTCGCGGATGCAGGATCATGGTTTTACGATTGATCAGGTAATCAACTCCGGATCCTTTCCGCTTTGCACGGTCTGTCTCAGTCGGAACAAAGCCAACCGGGTTTCCGTTTCCGAGAGCAACAGCGCCATTACCAAACAGGTAAGTCGTATATACTCCACCGGATACCGGGCATCCATCATCGACAATAACACGCTTGCCCTGGTAAGTGCCAAACGCAACGTCGTTCGATGGCTGAACGGTTTCGATCAGGTTCTGCTTCTTTAAGTATGCCTCTGTCGCACTGTGCATCACAACTCCGGTAAGCTGTGCCTTGGCATCTCCAAGCTTCTGTTCCGCATCAATAAATGCAGAACCGCTCCAGTTCGCAGCGGATCCGCTCTTACCGGAAATATCGAGCAGGTTAGAGGAAAGCCTGGTCTCTGCCGGAGGATTGTTACTGTCACCTGCCGGAATCGTTCCGAAGATTCCGTTCATAATTGAGATAAGCTCTTTCTGCATATCTCTCTCCCAAAAACGAGCTACCAAAGTAACAATAGACTGCATCGGGTCGGAACCTGCAAGGGCAGCAGAAAGATCAGTTGCGCTCCACATCTTTGCACGGCGGATAATGGCTGCAACATCCTTTTTGGATGTAATTTTGTTATCCTCAAGGTCTTTACCTTCAATTACCTGTTCAGACTCACCGGTCAGATCTTCGAAAAACGGCATGTTAACCAGCGGAGATGCCTGTGAAGCGAGTGTGTCAAATTCAGTATTGTTTACAATGATTCCGCTCTGCACAAGTGCAGAAAGCTCCATTGTTCTGTTGATTACATACGGGTTAAAAAGTTCAGGTACAATAACGTCCTGTAAAGTTGTTCCTGGCATTTAATCACCTATTCCTTTCTGAAATTTTTACAGTTTCACACCGGCTGCGGCTGCAAGCTGTCTGGCCTGTGCCGGATTTTCGCGGAACAGTTTTCCCTGCTCCGTCATGTTCCAGGTTTCTTTTGCAAATGGATTACCTACTGGAGCACCGCCGCCACCAGCTGGCTCATATCCGCCATTCTGGTTTTTGAACAGATGCGGAGAGGATTCCTTAAATGGTTTCAGCACATCATCGACTCCGATCGGCTTGCCATCCTTATCGAAGGTGAACTTGTCAAGGCCGCCCTGCTTATAGATGATGTAATCTGCATCGGTAACACCAGCCTCTTTCAGCTTGTCCTTTAAGGCATACTCTTTCTGCGTATTGGCTGCCGCTGTCTCCAGCTCCGTCACCCTGGTTTTGTACTGGTTCACCTGCTTCTGAAGTTCCTCGTTATCCTGGTTATTCTTCTTGAGCGTGTCAATGGTGGTATTGGCTTCCTTCAGCTTACCGCTTACCTCATCGAACCGATCTTTCGGAATATACCCCTTAACCTCTTCGTTCCAGATATCAACCACAATCTGAGCTTGTTCCTCGGACAATCCTTTTGCTACTAAATCTTCCTTCTTCATAGTTTCATGCTCCTTTCGATTCATCTTCACTTGTTATCCCGGTCGTGCCCGGTGATGTCTCCTTCTTTTGCGCCTGGGATACCAAAAAAGGCGAAAAAATAACACCCAGGATAACATGCGTGTCTGTATCACTGTATCGTTCCATAGGCAGCTTCACCCCGCCGCCCGGAGGGAGATTGTGGATCACCTCCTACAGCTTTACAACAAAATTCTCCCATTTCTTGTAAGCATCAACGTAAGTCTCCTGTTTGTCACCGTTGTGGGTAATCTCGTAATACATTCCATCCGAAACCGTAGTACTTACTAATGCTTTGTTGTTCTGTAAAGTCTTGCAACTCCACACAATAAACACATCATCCTCTGTAATCTGTTTCTGATCGGTTTTATCAGCGTGGCTGTTGAAATAGTCAACCACAATTTCTTTGCACAGTTTTAAAAATTTTTCATTCGGCATATCTTTTCCTCCTACTCAGCAAATACCCAATCTTCTGCCAACATATCGGACTGAGATGCTAACCAGCCCATCTGTACACCGGAAGTTCCAACAAAAGCAACTGCCATGTTACCAATGGCATCGTGCTCACAATTCACAATCTGGCCAGATGCATTCTGGTAACTGATATTCTTGGCAAGTTCGATGTACTGATTCTTTCCGTTCCATCCTTGTCTTTTTACTTTCAATCCGCGTTTCATGTATTTGATAGCGTCACCGAATCCAAATGTTGCAACGCCGCCTAAGACAGGTGTATTAGTTTCTGTTGCGAGAATCCACTCATCTGATAGAATGTTCGACAAGGTATATTCAACACGCTTGGTCTCTCTAATATCAAAAACATCCCCTGGTTTATCTGCATCCTGCGGTCTGCAATGCATCATAATAGTC
>JALFHZ010000041.1 GCA_022776445.1 Lachnospiraceae bacterium | reverse complement strand
TGAACTGCTGGTTGAGACATTTGAACCGGAGCTGGAGGAAGTGATTTCCATTCTGGAGGATAAGATGAAGCATGCCGCAGACCTCAAGGTGGCGCTGGAAGTGGAGGCACATTCCGGAGCCAGCTGGTTTGATGCAAAGTAGATATATTTTTAACAGGAGGATAAGAGGTTATGGAAAATCTTGGTTACTATAATGGCAAAATTGCACCGATTGATGAGATGATGGTGCCGATGAACGACCGTGCAAGTTTCTTTGGTGATGGTGTTTATGAGGCAACGATGGTGCGCAATCATAAGATCTTTGCACTGGAGGATCATCTGGACCGTCTGTACAACAGCGCGGGTCTGGTAAAGATTGAGATCCCCTATACGAAACAGGAGCTGACTGACATTCTGAATGATCTGGTTCAGAAGGTGGATGCACCGGAGCAGATGCTGTATTGGCAGGTAACCCGTGGCACGGCACCGAGAAATCACATTTTCCCGAAGGGCGTGAAAGCGAACCTGTGGGTGACGATCAAACCGATGAAGGTCAAGGATCAGAGCAAGAAGCTTTTGCTGACCACCATGGAGGATACCCGTTTCTTCCACTGCAATATCAAGACGCTGAACCTGATGCCGAACTGCATCGCTGCAGAGCGTGCGGAGGAAATGGGCTGTGATGAAAGCATTTACCATCGTGGGGATATCGTGACAGAATGTGCGCACAGCAACATCAGCATTATCAAGGATGGTGTGTTTATCACACATCCGACGGATCATTTTATCCTGCCGGGTATTACGAGAAAGCATATCATTCAGATCTGCAAGGATCACAATATTCCGGTGGATGAGACTCCGTTTACGATGCAGGAGCTGATGGATGCGGATGAAGTGCTGGTTTCCAGTTCGACCCAGCTTTGCAGAAGTGCCTGCAGCGTAGATGGCGTGCCGGTTGGCGGAAAGAGTCCGGAACTGGTGAAGCTGATTCAGGATGCTTATATGGAGAAATTTGAAAAAGAGACCAACTAGCATGAAGCTGGTCGGAGTGACGGCTTCGGATGTGTTCCGGAGAAAGGAAAAGAGACGCGGTTCACAGGGAGGCGTCTCTTTTGTCTTTTCTGTTCAGCAGATTCAGGCGCGGAAGTTGACCGGTACCGGCTGATCAATCATCAGAGAGTTCGGACTGACGGTACAGTCGTATGCAAGAATCTGTACTCCGTGAGCGGCAGCGTGAGCAAGGGCATCCGCAAATTCCGGATGTGTGGCGCGGTTGGCCTCAAAGACCCGCACGCCTTTCATGGCGATGACAAAAAGTGCATACGCGCGGTAGCCTTCGGCGGCAGCATGTTCCAGTTCCTGGAGGTGTTTGACCCCGCGCTTGGTCGGGGCATCCGGAAAACGCGCGATGCCGTCCTGTTCCAGTGTGACTCCCTTTACTTCCATAAAAGCAGGAATGCCATCCTCTTCAAATGCCAGATCAAAACGGGAGGTGCCGTACACTACTTCGCGCCGTACCTGGAATCCACGTGCCGTAAGCCATTCCCAGGCAGCAAGATTGGGAGCCTGGGAGTCCAGATTGACCAGCTCCGTTCCATGAGCCATGTGCTTTTCCACGCAGATCAGGGAGTATTCTGTTTTGCGGCCGGTCTGTGCGGCATCCGGGTGGTGCTGCAGATAGATGGAAGCTCCGGGAAGCAGCAGTTCCCGGCATCGTCCGGTGTTTTTGACGTGGCAGATTACCTGCTGCCCCTGGTACTGTGCGTATGCGAGGAAGCGGTTGGGGCGGGAAAGGAAGGCTGCCTGCACGATATGCTTGTATTTCATGGAAAATCTCCTGTTCTTTTCTGTTCCTGACAGAAATCTTGCCAGTTTTCTTTGGATTTGTCAAGAAAAAATGGTAAAATGGAAGTATGACAGACGAAAGCGAGTACAGTTAAGCAATGAACAAAGATTTTATAATTCGAAAAGCAAAAGAAGCGGATCTGGATGCCGTGGTCTCCATGATGGAAGAGATCAAAGCCGGAATGGAGCATCCGGAGTGGTATGTGATTGAATCGAGAGCGTGGGTAAAGCGTCACCTGCAGGAACAGGGATTCATCCTGCTTGCGGAGACGCCCGAGGGGATACCGGCTGCCTTTTTTATGGTGGATTTTCCGGATCGGCATGATGAAGATTCAAAGGATGTGTTTGATGAGAATCTCGGCGAGGAACTGCAGCTTGGTGAAGCAGAATTAAAACGGGTAGCGCATATGGATTCCGCAGCGGTCCGCCCGGAATACCGCGGTCATCATCTGCAGGGCCGTCTTCTGGAAGCCGTGGAACGGGAGATGCAGGACCGACCGGAGTGTTATTATCTCTGTACGGTACACCCGGATAACCATGCGAGCCTTTCAACCATGCTGCACCATGGCTATGTCATCATTCGAACAAAGGAGAAATACGGCGGTCTGCGCCGCCACATTCTATATAAGAGGAAAGAACCGGTACGGCCGCGTATCCTGGTCAGTGCCTGTTTGATCGGGATGAACTGTCGTTACAATGGGGAAGGGGTTCTGGAAGAGTCACTTCAGAAACTGATGCAGGAGGCGGATCTGATTCCGGTCTGTCCGGAGATTGCAGGAGGTCTTGCGACTCCGCGGGAGCCTGCAGAGCGTGTCGGCAGCCGGGTGCTTACGAAAACAGGCACAGATGTGACCGCACAATACCGCAGAGGTGCGGAGGAGGCTCTGAAGATGGCAAAACTTTACGGATGCTCCTGTGCGATTCTGAAGGAGCGGAGCCCATCCTGCGGAAGCGGCCGGATCTACGACGGTACGCACACGGGAACGCTGACGGACGGGGACGGCCTGACGGCCGGTTTGTTAAAACAGAATAGCATTCCGGTATTTGGTGAGAGCCGGGCGGCAGACTGCCGCGCCTGGCTGGAAAAACGAAAAATGATAAGATTATAAAGATTTTATGGATGATCTGAGAATTTTATGTTATAGTATACAGAAACGTATTCATATACCATGAATAGACAGAAAGGAATTATATAGATATGAACAATCAGACAGCAGAAGAAATCAAAAATTCAAAACTGATCGAAGCAATTCGGGAAATGAGAAAACATGATAATGAACTTTCCCGCAGCCATGTGGCAGCTGCACTGATGGAATCCAGAATGCTTTCACCGATTCGCAGACAGAAGGTGCTTGCAGAAAAGAACGGTCCGTCCGTACGGATCAAGTTTGAAGAGATCAAGAATATGGAAGGCCAGAGATATTATATGGCATTTACCGATCTGGATGAGTATAACAAGTGGAATGATGATGCTTCCCACAATCAGGCACTGATTATGACCATGCAGGATTTCGGGAACATTCTGATCCGCACGCCCAATGATTTGAAGGGCTTTGTTATCAATCCTTACGGAGAAAACTTATGCGTTTCCAAGAAGATGCTTCTCTCCATTCTCCAGCAGCATGAAGCCATGCAGGCACAGAAGGGGAACAAATAGCAGATGAGAGTCATTGGAATTACCGGAGGTGTGGGAGCCGGGAAGAGCCGGATCCTTGCGATACTTCGGGAACGGTACCATGCGGATATTATTCAGGCAGATGAGGTTGCGAAGGCCCTGGAAGAACCGGGTCAGGAAGGTCTGCGTCTGCTGGCGGAGGAGTTCGGCAGCGGGATTCTGGATGAGAGCGGCAGACTGGACCGGGAGAGATTTGCGTCTTTGATTTTTCAGGACGAAGAGGCACTAAAGAAGGTCAATGCGATCATTCACCCGCTGACCTGGACAGAGATCTGCCGTCAGGTGTCCGAAAGCAATGCACCTCTGGTTGCTGTTGAGGCGGCACTGTTTGATGAGAACAGCCGCGGATTGTGCGGAGAACTCTGGTATATTGATACTTCAGAAGAAAACCGTATTGCCCGTCTCATGGAGAACCGCGGTTATACCCGGCAGAAATGCCTGGATATTATGGCAAATCAGGCCGACCGCCAGGCATTTTTAAAGCTTGCGGATGTAGTGATTGATAATAACGGCAGCGTGGATGACGTACAGAGTCAGATCGCGGCAGCGCTTGGGTCGGCAGCAGAAGATGATTTTGATTAAGGAAATGTAAGATGAGATTAGTGAGTATTGCCAGCGGAAGCAGCGGCAACTGTATTTATATCGGCTCAGACCGGACGCATATTCTGGTGGATGCCGGGATCAGCAACAGGCGGATTGAGAAGGGACTGAATGAGATCGGGATCAAGGGCAGCGAAATAAACGGCATTGTGATCACCCATGAGCATTCGGATCATGTCAGAGGACTGGGAGTGCTTGCCCGAAAGCATGAGATTCCGATCTACGGAACGAAGGAAACACTGGAGGAGATCCGGGGGATGTCTTCTCTGGGGAAATTTTCCGCGGATCTGATGCATGAGGTCCGGCCGGATGTGGAGTTCTCCATCGGAGACCTGGAACTTCAGCCGTTTTCCATCGATCATGATGCGGCCAATCCGGTGGCATACAGAGTGAAGCATGAGAGAAAGAGCGTGGCGGTGGCCACGGATATGGGACATTACGATTCGTATGTGATTGACCATCTGCAGGGGCTGGATGCTTTGCTTCTGGAGTCGAATCACGATGTAAATATGCTTCAGACCGGTCCGTATCCGTACTATCTGAAGCGCAGAATTCTGGGGGATCACGGACATTTGTCCAATGAAAATGCAGGACGTCTTCTCTGCTGGCTTCTGCATGATAATTTGAAGAAAGTGCTGCTCGGCCATCTGAGCAAGGAGAACAACTATGAGGCCCTTGCGTATGAGACGGTAAAGCTGGAGATTGATCAAGGGGACTGTCCTTATCGGGGATCGGATTTTTCGATTGAGGTTGCAAGACGGGATGAGATGTCGCAGATTGTAAATTTATAGGGAAGACAATCAGAAACGCGGCGGTAAAGAAAGGCGGAAAAAGCATGAGCAAAGTGATTATTACAGTAGTAGGAAAAGATACCGTGGGAATTATTGCAAAGGTGTGCACGTATCTGGCAGAAAAGCATGTCAACATTCTGGACATTTCCCAGACCATTGTTCAGGAATATTTCAACATGATGATGATTGCTGATATGGATCAGGCCACCGGAAGTTTTGATGAGATCTCCACAGAACTGGACAAGGTCGGCGAGGAGATCGGCGTGAAAATCAAATGTCAGAGAGAAGAAATCTTTACAAAGATGCATCGAATCTGATGCTGACAGCTGCGCGGATCAATACTACAGGAAAAGGTGGACACATATATGTTAAATATGTTTGAAGTAATCGAAACCAACAACATGATTGAACATGAGAAACTGGATGTACGTACCATTACCATGGGAATCAGCCTGTTGGACTGCTGTGACAATGACTTGACTGCATTGAATGAGAAAATCTACAAGAAGATCACAACCTATGCCAGAGATCTGGTAGCGACCGGAGAGGCGATCTCCCGTGATTTTGGTGTTCCGATTGTGAATAAGCGTATTTCTGTAACTCCGATTGCCCTGATTGGCGGTTGTGCCTGCAAGACTCCGGATGATTTTGTTACGATTGCGCAGACACTGGATCGTGCGGCAAAAGAGGTGGGGGTCAACTTTATCGGCGGCTATTCGGCGCTTGTTTCCAAGGGCATGACTCCGGCGGAGGAAAATCTGATCCGATCCATTCCGAAAGCGCTGGCTTCCACGGATCGTGTCTGCAGCTCCATCAATGTGGGCTCAACCAAGACCGGATTGAATATGGATGCAGTTAATCTGATGGGAGAGATCGTCCGGAAGACTGCGGAAGCTACGAAGGAAAATGATTCTCTGGGCTGTGCGAAGCTGGTTGTGTTCTGCAATGCACCGGATGACAACCCCTTTATGGCGGGAGCATTCCATGGCGTGACGGAAGCAGATGCGATTATCAATGTCGGCGTCAGCGGACCCGGTGTTGTAAAGGTTGCACTGGAGAAGGCACGCGGCGAGAATTTTGAAGTGCTTTGTGAGACCATTAAGAAAACGGCATTTAAGATCACCCGTGTGGGGCAGCTGGTTGCGCAGGAGGCATCCAGGCGTCTGGGTGTGCCGTTTGGTATTATTGACCTTTCCCTTGCCCCGACTCCGGCAGTGGGAGACAGTGTGGCTGAGATTCTGGAAGAGATCGGTCTGGAGCGCGTAGGTGCTCCCGGTACGACGGCAGCGCTTGCCATGCTGAATGATCAGGTGAAAAAAGGCGGTGTGATGGCATCCTCCTATGTGGGCGGTCTGAGCGGTGCGTTTATCCCGGTCAGTGAGGATCAGGGCATGATTGATGCCGTTTCGATGGGAGCTCTGACGCTGGAAAAGCTGGAAGCTATGACGTGTGTCTGCTCCGTTGGTCTGGATATGATCGCAATTCCGGGAGACACTCCGGCTACGACGATCGCGGGCATCATTGCGGATGAGGCAGCAATCGGCATGATCAATCAGAAGACCACGGCAGTCCGTGTGATTCCGGTGATTGGAAAGAGCGTAGGCGATACGGTGGAATTCGGCGGACTTCTGGGATACGCACCGGTTATGCCGGTAAACCCGTATTCCTGCGAGAAATTTGTAACCCGCGGCGGACGCATCCCCGCTCCGATCCACAGTTTCAAAAATTAAACGTAACCGTTCAGGACGGCGGAAAAACGGATGGAAAAAGGAGAAACTCATGAATGAGAAATTAAAGGAGATGCTGGAATTTTTCCTGAATCGATCCATGAATCAGATGATTCTCAGCAATCCGGTTTCGAATTGTCTGATTCAGAAAGTGAAGATCCGTCCGGTTGTTCTGCGTGGCGACATCATGTTTCAGGCAGAAGAATTGATCGGAAAGCAGGCGTTTCACAAGAATTTCAGCCGGGATGAGGCGATTGCCTACATCTTTGATCTGCTTGATGGTTCCTTTCGGCAGGCAGAGGTTGCATCTTCGCTTGGCAGTGGTACGGTGCTGGTGAGCAAAAAAGGTACCATGACGGTCAAAATGAAACGGACGGAAAAGTCCGGGGAAGGAAAAGCAGCGGATTCTGCGTCAGCGGATCTGCTCCCGCTTCTCCATAACCGGAAGAAACGGTATGTACTGCAGGAGGGAATCCCGGTTCCGTTTCTGGTGGATCTGGGAGTAATGACGGAGGAGGGAAAGATCATCCGCACCCGCTATGATAAGTTCCGTCAGATCAATCGTTTCCTGGAATTTATTGAAGATATTCTTCCGAAGCTTGACCGGTCCAGAGAGACCACGATCATTGATTTCGGATGCGGCAAATCCTACCTGACCTTTGCGATGTATTATTATCTGCACGAACTGAGGGGATATCCGATCCGGATCATCAGACTGGATCTGAAGCAGGATGTGATCAACCGCTGCAATCTTCTGGCCGAGCGGTACGGTTATGAAAAACTGAGATTTTACCACGGAGATATTGCATCCTATGAGGGTGTGGATCATGTGGACATGGTTGTGACGCTGCATGCCTGTGATATGGCGACGGATTATGCGCTGGAAAAGGCGGTGCGCTGGGGAGCCAGGGTGATTCTGTCTGTTCCATGCTGCCAGCATGAGCTGAACCGCCAGATGAACAATGAACAGATGAAGCCGATTTTTCAGTACGGTCTGATCCGGGAGCGCATGGCCGCTCTTTACACGGATGCCTTACGTGCGGAGATCCTGGAAAATCAGGGATACCGGACACAGATTCTGGAGTTTATTGATATGGAGCATACACCCAAGAATATTCTGATCCGTGCCGTGAAAGAGGGCAGGAAAAAAGACAATCGAAAAGAAATCGAAGACATCCTGCGTTTTCTGCAGGCGGAACCATGTCTGTACCGCCTGCTGATGAAGCAGAGCATCAGAGAATAACAACGGACTGCGTGAATTCGTTGCGCACCCGTACCTTCTGTTTCTCATAGATGAGACTCTGATAGATGTGCGATGCATGCAGATCCAGAAGAAACATAGGATATGCTTCTTCGGTCAGAATGTTGCGTGCATCGGCGGTCTTCGTGATCAGCGGGATCTCGCTGCGGGCTTTCAGCGCCGTCAGCAGAGGTCCCGCTTTTTTGCGGAAACCGAGAAGGCGTGCATATGGCGCATACTGCATCTCGCGGCAGGCATCCAGCTGCTCATGGGTGATTCCAAGGAGAATATGGAGCAGAGCACGGCTGATCCGGGTATAGGTGTACTGACGAGTCTTCAGGGCGGCAATATGACCGCTGTAGGAATCAAAATCAAGAATCTGACGCCGTATACGATCGGCGAGCTCCCGGGATACGTCTGCGTAAGCGGTCAGATCCTGACCGGTGTGAAGCAGGTCCAGAAGACGGTAGTGGAGCAGAGGGGAAAGATCGTCTGCGTTCAGGGCAGCCGGCGACGGGCTGCCTTCCGGAACGGGCACCTCCGGCATCAGGCTGCGGCACGAGTCCGTATTCCCCTCCAGAATTGCTTTTCGGATTGCGGATGCAGATGCAAAGCGGCAGGCATCCGGCAGATCGGTATCATGATAGCCACTTCCGTTTCTCAAAATGGTAAAAGGTTCGATCGCACTTCTTCGACGAATCAGCGCCTTGATATATTCAATGCCCAGAATGTTGTTCGGCGCCGAGAGAAGTTCTGCATCGGGCAGGAGCGCAGCAGCAGCGGCTGCTCTTGCCTTTGGAAAAGAATCACCCTGACGGATCCGTTCCTTCAGAAGCTCCTGAAAAGCGGGAGGTTCTTCACACAGCAGTTCGGCCGCTCTGCGGAGTGACGTAAGACAGCCGCATTCACTTCCGAAGCAGAGAAGATCCGTAACTCCGATGCGGTCAAGCAGAGCAACGCCGCAGGCGGCAAAATCTTCGGCACTTCCGCTGGCGAATGCCGCAGGAAGCTCCAGAACCAGATCCACACCTGCGTTTAAAGCCATGCGGGTCCGGGTATATTTATCATAGATGGCAGGCTCGCCGCGCTGGACGAAGTCACCGCTCATGACGGCGATAACATAGTCGGCTCCTGTCCGGAGCCGCAGCTGTTCGACCTGATAGAGATGTCCGTTGTGAAAGGGGTTATATTCTGCAATAATTCCTGCTGTTTTCATAGGATAAGGGATTTTCCTCCGTTCTGACTTGTTACAGAACTATTATATAGGCATTTTTTTTTTACGTAAAGGGCGGGAACTGTCATTGTTTAATAAAAAGTGCAAATAAAACAGTGCCAGATACTTGCAAAATCCGAGTAAAACCAATAAAATATTGATAGAATCATCTATTGTGGCTTTCGATTCAAATATATTAGAACAGGAGAGAAACATCATGAAATTTATGGTAGAAACATCCGCACGTCACGTGCATTTAAGCCCGGCTGACCTGGTTACTTTATTCGGTGAGGGTTATGAACTTACCTGGAAGAAGGATCTGTCCCAGCCAGGCCAGTTCGCTTGTGAGGAGAGAGTTACTGTTGTAGGACCGAAGAAAGAGCTGAAGGGCGTTTCTGTACTGGGCCCGGTAAGAAAGCAGACTCAGGTTGAGCTTTCCATGACTGACGCACGTTCCATCGGTATCGCAGCACCGATCCGTGAGTCCGGCGACCTGGCTGGCAGCGGCGCATGCAAGATCATCGGACCGAAGGGTGAGATTGAGATTGCAGAGGGCGTTATCGTTGCAAAGCGTCATATCCATGCTACCCTGGCTGAGGCAGAGGCTCTCGGTGTGAAGAACGGCGATATCGTAAGCGTAAAGGTTGACTCTGACGGCAGAAGCACCATCTACGGTGATGTAGTGGTTCGTGCAAGCGACAGCTACGCTCTGGCTATGCATATTGATACGGACGAGTCCAATGCAGCAGCATGCCCGAGAAACGCTTTCGGTGAGATCGTTCGATAAGACGCAGAACTACCGGAAAATTAAAATTCAAGGAGAAGATAGAAACTATGAAGATTTTAGTTATCAACTGCGGAAGCTCCTCTCTGAAATATCAGCTGATTGATATGACCGATGAGAGCGTGATTGCAAAAGGCTTATGTGAGCGAATCGGTATTGACGGCTCCAAGCTGACTCATCAGCCGGCAGGCAAGGATAAAGTAGTGATTGAGAAAGATATGCCGACCCATAAGACTGCAATTGAAATGGTTATGGAAGCTCTTCAGGATCCGGAGCATGGCGTGATCGCAAGTACCGATGAGATTTCTGCAATTGGACATCGTGTTCTGCATGGCGGTACTACCTACAGCGATTCCATCGTTGTTGATGAAGATGTGAAGCGTGTGATCCGTGAGTGCTTCGATCTGGGACCGCTGCACAACCCGGCAAACCTGATGGGTATTGAAGCTTGTGAGGCTGCTATGCCGGGCAAGCCAAACGTAGCAGTATGGGATACCGGTTTCGGTATGGCTATGCCAGAGAAGGCCTATATGTATGCGATTCCGCATGAGTACTATGAGAAGTACGGTGTACGCAGATACGGCTTCCACGGTACCAGCCACAAGTTCGTATCCGGTGAGGCAATCAAGTTTGGCGGACTGGATCCGAAGACTGCCAAAGTGTTTGTCTGCAACCT
>JALFHZ010000009.1 GCA_022776445.1 Lachnospiraceae bacterium | reverse complement strand
AGCTTCCTTCAGATTTCACCTCACGATGGACACCCTTGCTTTCAGCTATATCCTTCCCACTACCGGGCGGATTCAGGACTTGCACCTGTTGGAAACGTGCGCCGCTAGGCGCACATGAAAAGGCGCTCTGATACCCTCAGAGCGCCTTTACTTTGAGAGTACTATACAACACAATTCAAGATTTGTCAATTTTTCTCTTTACAAGACTTTTTAAATCTGTTAATATAAACGCAGTTTTATAAGGAGGACTAATAATGGATATCAACTATGAATTATACAAAGTTTTTTATCATGTTGCCAACACGCTGAGCTTTTCGGAGGCATCCAAGCAGCTGTTTATCTCTCAGTCTGCCGTCAGCCAATCCATCAAGGTCCTGGAGAAAAAGCTGAATCAGCCGCTTTTTATCCGCAGCACCAAACGGGTTCAGCTCACTCCGGAAGGAGAAATCCTTCTGAAACATATCGAGCCGGCCATGAACCTCATCAAACAGGGAGAGAACCAGCTGCTTGAAGCCAACACCCTGAACGGAGGACAGCTCCGCATCGGTGCCAGTGATACCATCTGCCGTTACTATCTGGTTCCGTTCCTGAAGGAATTCCACCAGAAGTATCCCAACGTCCACATCAAGGTCACCAACCAGACCTCCATTGCCTGCGCCAAGCTGCTCGATTCCGGCCAGGTGGACTTTTCCATCACCAACTATCCGAACTCCGGTCTGTCCAACACACAAAACGTACGGATCATTCATGAATTCTACGATGTATTCATAGCCAATGAAGAATACTCCGCGTTGAAGAATAAAAAAGTTTCTTTAAAAGAGCTCCAGACCTATCCGATCCTGATGCTGGACCGCAAGAGCACCACCAGCGAGTTCCTGCACAGCATGTTCCAGAAGCATCAGCTGGATCTGGTTCCCGAGATCGAGCTTTCCAGCAACGATCTGCTCATTGACCTGGCGCGCATCGGCCTCGGCATCGCCTTTGTCCCGAATTACTGCATCCCGCAGGATGAAAAAAACCTGTTCATTGTTAATCTTGCCGAGAAGCTGCCCGCCCGTCAGATGGTCGTGGCTTACAACGAAAACCTGCCGCTTTCTCAGGCGGCCAAGCAGTTCATGGAGATGCTCTGATGCATCTCCTTTTTTCAGTTTTCTCCCTTCCAGAAGCGTTCCAGCCATCCGCCAACCGTCCTCCGGTTTACCTCACCGTATTCCGACCACTCTCTCGGGAACATCCCCTGCACTTCCGGACGCAGGAAACGGTCATCCAGCAAAAGGATCACGCCACGGTCTTCCGACGTGCGGATCACGCGCCCCGCAGCCTGCAGAACCTTATTCATGCCCGGGAACTGATACGCATAGTCATAGCCGTTTTCTCCCTGTTCCTCGAAATACATCTTCAGAATCTCCTGTTCCGTGCAGACCATGGGAAGCCCGGTTCCCACAATGACTGCTCCTTCCAGGCGCTCTGCCTTCAGATCGATACCCTCTGAAAAAATCCCGCCCAGCACGCAGAGTCCTACAAAAGAAACCTTTCGTTCCTTCTCAAAATCTGCCAGAAAGTCCTCCCGTTCCGCCTCTGTCATGTGCGTATCCTGCATACGCCACAGAAAACTCCCGTCACAGCTTTCCTCCAGCTGCCGTTCCACCGCCTCCATATATTGATAAGAGGGAAAGAAGACAAGATAGTTTCCCCTGTGACTGGAAGCCAATACCCGAATATATTCCACGATCTTTGCGAATTCCCCCCGATTGCGCCGCGTATAACGGCTGCTGACATCCGAACCGATCAGAAGCATTCGATTCCCGGATCGAAACGGAGAATGTGCATACACAGCATAGTCCTCCTCATTGCCGCTGAGCAGACGCTTGTAATACCGAATCGGAAGCAGGGTCGCGGAGAAGAAAACGCAGCCTCTCCCCTTCTCCAGGCAGGATTCCAGACATCTGGACGGATCAATACAGAACAGCTTCAGACGGAATTTCCCGTCTGCCCCAAGCTCCGCGTAGATCCGGTAGTGATCATCCAGCTCTTCAAACATGTTCAGAAAATGTCGCACCGCAAAATAGAAATCCAGTACAGCATCGCGGTCCGCAAACTCCTTTTCTGCCTCCATCAGGGTCTCCAGTTCTCCGAACAGGCTCATCAGATTGGCTGCAAACAGATGGATCTCAGACAGCACCTGATACGATTCGCTCTCCCGTTTCATCTCCAGCAGGTTTCGGTTACACCGCTCCAGAAGGCGCTCCGTCTTTGGTGCTTTCCCCTTCAGAATCCGTTTCACAGTCAGAAAATCCTCTTTCACAAGAATCGCACTGTACATTTCCCGGGCACGGTTTACCAGATTATGGGCCTCATCCACCAGAAAAAGATAATCCCCGCTCACACCGTCCGAGAAATATCGTTTCAGCTTCGCATTGGGATCAAACACATAGTTGTAGTCACAGATCACTCCATCCACCCAGTTGCTGATATCCAGGCAGAATTCAAAGGGGCACACCTGATACTGCCGCGCATAAGTCAGAACCACATCCCGGGTGATTCCTGTCTCCTGATGAATCAAATCGTATACGGCATCATTGACCCGGTCAAAATGACCTTTCGCATACGGACAGGCATCCGGATTACATTCCGTCTTTTCCATCGGACACAGCTTTTCCTTGGCTGTGACCGTCACCGTACTGAAATACAGATTCCGATCCCTGAGAAGTGCAAAACACTCCTCTGCCACGCTCCTCGTGATGGTTTTGGCCGTGAGATAAAACAGTTTCTCTCCGTACCCTTCCCCGATGGCCTTCAGCGCCGGAAATACCGTGGACAGCGTTTTGCCGATCCCCGTAGGTGCCTGAATAAACAGGTTTTTCCCGCGGAGAATGGATCGGTAGACCGCAACCGCAAGCTCCCTCTGGCCCTCCCGATATTCATATGGAAATTCCAGTGCCTTCAGGGACTCATCCCGCCGCAGCTCATGACGGTACAGATACTCCGCCCATTTTATATATTCGTGAATCAGACCGGCAAACCACTCATCCAGCTCCTCAAACGTCCTGTCCACCCGAAACCGGCGAATCTCCTCCGTCTCGATATTGCAGTAGGTAATCTGAATTCCGATTTCCGGAAGTCCGTGATCACAACAGTAAAAATATCCGTAGCACATCGCCTGCGCCAGATGAACCGTAATCGGCTCCTGCAGCAGTGAAAGCTCCATATACATCCCTTTGATCTCATCAATGACCACCTCCGAAGCATGCTCCATCACGCCGTCGGCACGTCCTTCGATCAGAATCTGATAGTGCTCCTCCTCCACCACATGTTTCATCGACACCTCGGCATGGTAATCCGCTCCCATGCGCCTCTGGATCTTCCGATGGATCCGGCTGCCCGCCTGCATGGCATCCTTTTCCGCTCCGGAGGTCCGGCGGTTATCAATGTCACCGCCCCGCATCACAAACTCTACCAGATTGCGGACAGAAATCCTTATGATTTTTTTATTTTCCTGCTCTGGATCATATCCCACGGATGCCGTCATAGCCTGCCCATCCCTCCTGTAAGATACTTTTATTCTAATACAACCGCAAAAAGCGGGCAAGTACATTTCCATACTGCCCGCTTTTTGTCTGAAAGTTTTATTCTGTCTTTATTCACTTCTGTCTCATCACACTGCTCTGGTTACCGCTGCATACTATTGTCTGCTGCACAATCCGTTCTGCCTGCTGCAGAACTTATGCAATCTGTTTCACTGCATCCGCTGCCAGCCTCTCCAGGTACGCGTCAAATGCAGCATTATCACCATACATTCTCACTGTCAGAACTTTTGTCAAATCAAGACTTAAAACACCTAAAATGGACTTCGCATCAATCACCACGCGATTGTAATAGATATCAATATCAAAATCGCACTTCATCGCTTCCTTAACGAACTCTTTTGCATCCTCCAAGGTCGTCAATCGGATTTTCTTTTCTTTCATAATTGCCAACTCCTTTTTCAAGCAGCGCCAAATTCAGTGTTGACATACTTATAACATGGCTTCCGGAAATTGTCAAATTTCATTTTCTACAATTATGAAAGTGCTTTCGCAATGAAAATGGTGAAAAATTACAAGAATAACCTGTTTTTTCAGTATTTTTCCCAGTATCTCTCCCGTACCTCGGACCATCCGGGCAAAATCAACCGTCCGCAGCTGTGATTCATCATAACATTTCCCTGCTCTGATTTCCATGATACCAAAAAAACACTCAGACTGAAATCCAAGTGTTTTTAAACCAGGGGAAGAGGGGCTCGAACCCCCATCTACGGTTTTGGAGACCGCTGCTCTACCATTGAACTATTCCCCTATATTCTGTTCTGTTGAGGCGCTCACCTCAACGCTCATTTATATTACCACACCAATCCAAATCTGTCAACAGAATTTTTCAAATTTTTCGTGCAATTTGATAATATTCAGCCATGCAGAAAACCGTGGGGAGTTTGTGCGTGAGAACTTGTTCACTAAACACAAACTTCCTGCTGTTTTCTATAAGGCGGAGCCCATAAAGCGAAAAGCTGCCGCTCTGCTCTGCCCGCTCAGATCAGCCCTATCGCCTCCCGCACATTGCTGACGCCATACAATGCAATCTTTCCGTCTTTATCGCCTCGCTTCATCTTATCCAGGCATACCTTCGGCATAATACATGCCTCAAATCCCAGCTTGATTGCCTCATGCACCCGCTGCTCTGCCATGGAAACAGCGCGTACTTCTCCGGAAAGGCCCACCTCACCGAAAATAATCATCTTCGGATTCACCGGCCGGTCCTTCATGCTGGACACAAGCGCCAGAACAATCGCAAGATCCAGGGCAGGTTCGTTCATCTTCACCCCACCGGCGATATTTACGTAAGCGTCATAACGTGACATCTCATAGTGACAACGTTTCTCCAGCACCGCCATCAGAAGATTCACCCGGTTATAGTCCGTGCCTGCAGCCGTCCGGCGGGGAAGTCCAAAATTGGTCTGCGCTACCAGTGCCTGCACTTCCAGCAGAACCGGGCGGGTTCCTTCGATGGAACATGCCACAACGGCGCCGGAAGCCTCCTCGGGTCTTCCCTCCAGCAGGTACTCAGAAGGATTCTCCACCTCCGCAAGTCCCTCCTGCTGCATCTCAAACACCCCGATTTCATTGGTCGATCCAAAACGGTTTTTCACACCGCGCAGAATCCGATAAGAGGCATTCCGCTCTCCTTCAAAATACAGCACCGTATCCACCATATGTTCCAGTACACGCGGTCCGGCCACCACGCCTTCCTTCGTAACATGACCGACGATAAAGACTGCGATGCCCATACCCTTGGCGATCTGCATCAGAATATTGGTGGACTCTCTTACCTGACTGACACTGCCCGGAGCAGAAGCTACATCCTCGCGAAACATGGTCTGAATCGAATCAATAACCACCACCTCCGGCTTTTCCTGCCGGATTGCTTCCTCGATATCATCCAGATTCGTCTCGCAAAGAAACAGAAGCTCTCCGGCAATCGCACCGATCCGATTTGCACGCAGCTTAATCTGTTTTAAAGATTCCTCACCTGAAATATAAAGAACCTTATGCTGTGCAGCTGCCAGATTGCGGCACACCTGTAGAAGCAGCGTGGATTTTCCAATGCCCGGATCACCTCCGACCAACACAAGGGATCCGGCTACTATGCCGCTTCCCAGCACCCGATCCAGTTCCCGGTATCCGGTGGAGATCCGATCCTGCTCGTCCAGAGAGACCTCTTCCAGTCTGACCGGACGCGCAGTCTGTTTCAGGATGCTGCCCGTCCTTCTGGCAGAAGATTCCTTCTTTCCTGTCGGTTCCTCCACCATCGTGTTCCATTCTCTGCAGGCCGGACACTGCCCCATCCATTTGCTGGATTCATATCCGCACTCTTTGCAGAAAAATGCGGTTGCCTTTCCTTTTGCCATATCCTGTCTTTCCTTTATACGTACTGTGAAAATAATGACACGCACCATCGGTGCGTGCCATGCTTCCCTGTAATGTTATGTACCTATCGTTTTACAACCTTCACCTGGCAGGCCATGCCTTCGTTCAGCTCCACACTGACACTCAGCTTTCCGCTCATGTTGGTCGTCATGCCGCCTACCGCGACACCATCCACATACACTTCATACTCACTGTCATCGTCCAGCTGAACCGTAATCTGTGCGTCCTTGTCTCCCTCTACCGAAAATTCCACGCCATCGTGATTCACTGCAAAATGCTCCACAGCAGTGCCCGGTACGGATTCATACACAAACAGACCGTTGCGCTCCAGCTTGGTAATCTCATAAAACGTCTTGATCTTATATAAATCTCCGGCATGCTCAAAATCCTGCAGTTTGGATTTGGTCTGCAGTTTATAGTTTCCAAAGCTGATAGTTCCGTCTGCCTCAGAGCGGATTAATGATTCGATAACTGGCATTATTTTGCCCTCCTGGTATTTTGTTAGATCTTTTGCTGTTCATTCTGACAGGAAGACAGCACCACAAAAAAGTACTGCCGTCCTCCTCTCATTATACAATAATCACAAAAAAATGGCTAGTTTTTTATGAGTTCTGTGGTGAAAAATTTCAATGCATCTCCGTCCCTGGCAACCTGCACCGTATCTCCGGCTTTGATCACACCATCCAGCACAGCCTCCGCCAGCTTATCTTCCAGATGATTCTGAATCGCCCGGCGAAGCGGTCTCGCGCCGTATTTTTCATCGTATCCTTTCTCCACCAGAAAGGCTTTCGCATCATCCGAAACCTGAAGCGTCATGTTCATCTGACGGGCAGTCCGCTTCATGATCCCCCGCAGCATGATGTCTACGATCGACTTCATATGTTCCTGCGTCAGCTGGTGGAATACGATAATCTCGTCAATACGGTTCAAAAACTCCGGCTTGAACAGACGTTTCACTTCCTCCATGACACGGTCCTTCATGAAACGATACCGCTCCTGCGCGTTATCCACGGATGCAAATCCCAGACGTTTCGGAGAAACAATATTCTCTGCGCCTGCGTTGGAAGTCATAATCAGAATGGTATTCTTAAAGTCAATCTTCCGTCCCTGTGCATCGGTAATATGACCGTCATCCAGCACCTGAAGCAGGATATTGAATACATCCGGATGTGCTTTTTCAATCTCATCAAAAAGAATCACCGAATAGGGATTGCGGCGCACTTTTTCACTGAGCTGTCCGCCCTCATCATACCCAACATAACCTGGCGGGGAACCGATCATCTTGGAAACACTGTGCTTCTCCATATATTCTGACATATCTACCCGGATCAGCGCGTTTTCAGTACCAAACATCGCCTCCGCCAGCGCTTTGCAAAGTTCGGTCTTGCCGACGCCGGTAGGTCCCAGGAACAGGAATGAGCCGATCGGCCGTTTCGGATCCTTCAGACCCACACGCCCGCGGCGGATGGCTTTGGATACGGCAGTTACCGCCTCTTCCTGTCCAACCACACGCTCATGCAGAATGCTCTCCAGTCTCTTTAAACGCTCGGACTCCTCTTCCTCCAGCTTGCGCACCGGTATTTTCGTCCAGCCGGACACCACATCTGCAATCTCGCCCTCTCCGACGATCAGCTTACGCGATGTTTTCTCCTTCTGCCACTTAGCACGGATCTTCGCAATCTTCTCCCGCTTCTTTTCCTGCTTTTTCTTAATCTCGCCTGCCTTCTCATAGGCTTCCGATTTGATCGCAGCTTCCTTCTGCTGCTCCAGGTTCTGAATTTCCTGCTCCAGTTCCCGGATCTCTGTCGGTTCCACGTAGGTGGTCAGACGCACTTTGGAGGAAGCCTCATCAATCAGGTCAATCGCCTTATCCGGAAGAAAACGGTCATTGATATAACGGGCAGAGAGCCGCACCGCTGCAGTCAAAGCCTCATCCGTGATCGTCACCTTATGATGCTCCTCGTACTTCGGACGAAGTCCTTTCAGGATACTGATGGAATGCTCTTCGTTCGGTTCTTCCACCGTCACCGGCTGAAAACGTCGTTCAAGCGCCGCATCCTTTTCAATGTATTTCCTATATTCCTCAATCGTCGTGGCGCCGATCAGCTGAATCTCACCACGTGCCAGTGAAGGCTTCAGAATATTGGACGCATCAATGGCACCTTCCGCGCCGCCCGCACCGATGATCGTGTGAATCTCGTCGATAAACAGAAGCACCTCTCCGTCTTCCTTCACCTCAGCAAGCACTTTCTTAATGCGCTCCTCAAATTCCCCACGGTATTTGGAGCCTGCGACCATACCGGAGAGATCCAGTGTCAGAACGCGCTTATCTGCAATAATCTCCGGTACATCACCGGAAACCAGAAGCTGTGCCAGCCCTTCCACTACCGCGGTCTTACCGACCCCAGGCTCTCCGATCAGGCATGGGTTATTCTTCGTACGGCGGCTCAGGATCTGAATCACACGCTGGATCTCCGCCTCTCTTCCGATCACCGGATCCAGCTTGCCTTCCCGCGCCAGTGCCGTCAGGTCACGGCTGTAATTGTTCAGCGTCGGTGTCGCCGCCTTCCCTTTCGTTCCTTTTCCCTGCTGGAACTCTTCCCTGCCTGCCGGCGCATCCTCTCCCATGGCAGAAAGCAGTTCAATGTATAACTTCTGAATGCTGACGCTCATGGTATTGAGCAGCCGCACCGCCACACAATCACTCTCCCGGATCATGGCAATCAGAAGATGCTCCGTCCCGATCAGCGGAGCTTTAAAACGTACGGCCTCCCGGTAGCTGTTTTCAATTACCCGGGCAGCACTCGGCGTATATCCGCTGCGGTCTGCCGTACTTACCGGCTGATTCGGGGAAATCAGCTGATTGATCAGCTCCAGCACCTTGTCCGCCGTCACCTGGCAGGAAGTCAGCACCTTTGCGGCAACTCCAGTTCCTTCCTGTAAAAGTCCAATCAGCAGATGCTCTGTGCCGACATAACTGTGCCCCAGCTCCTCCGCTGCATCCACGGCAAGGGTAATCGCTTCCCTGGCCTGTTCTGTAAAACGATCTATCATCAGTTTCATATCCTCCTGTTATCGAAGCTCCGGCAATTCGGAACGGATGTAAGAAGCACGTGCCGCATCCAGTTCTTCTTTGCCAAGCGGTCTGTCCGACAGCTTCTGAAGATTGGCCGGCTGAAGTCCCAGCATCAGACGATACATACTGCAGGGTTCCTTCAGTTCCAGAATTCCGTCTGCAATTCCGGACATCAGCTGCGACAAAAATACCATTGCATCCTTCGCTGAGAGCCTCCTTGCATATTTCAAAACACCATAGGACTTATATGCTTCATCCGCGCATTCCAGACCATGTTTCTCCAGAGCCATCTGCCGCACCTGACTTTCCTGGGTAATCAACTGCAGTGCAACCCGGTTCACCAGATCCAGAATCTCCTTCTCGGAAAGTCCCAGCGTCTTCTGGTTGGAAACTTCATAAAGTGCTCCGTAGTTCTCACTTCCTTCGCCGTACAGTCCGCGTACCTGGGCACCGAAACGCGCCATCTCACTGACCAGGCCGGTAAACTTCTTTCCCATGGACAGACTCGGCAGATGCAATACCACCGAAGCCCTCATGCCGGTTCCCACATTGGTCGGAAAAGAAGTCAGATATCCATATTTCTCATCATAGGCATAGGCAAATCTTGCATTGATGAAATCATCCAGCTGGTCCGCCCGCCGCCAGAGTTCTTCCAGATGAAATCCGACTGCCAGAAGCTGAATGCGGATGTGATCCGTCCCATTCAGCACGATGCTGGTATCCTCTTCCTCAGAAATAATGATACCCGTCGGCGTTTTCTTGGAAGCAATGGTAGAATTAAATACACGCCGTTCCCGCAGTGCCTTGCGCTCCAGTTCACTGAGCTCATCCAGATAGGCATATTCATATGTTTTCCCATCCAGGGAACCGAGATCCGACAGTCCCAGTTCCAGACGACGGATCATCTCCATGCTTTCTTTCTGAGCAAGTCTGGAAGGAAATGCATATTCGTTCCAGTTTCGGACCAGGCGAACCCGGCTGCTGATCACAGCCGGCCGCTCCGGTTCCACCTGTTCAAACCATTTTAACATCGTTCGATTCCTTCTTTCAATTCTCTGATTCTGTCACGACACTGAGCGGCAGTCTCGTATTCTTCCCGCTTCAGAGCCTCCTGAAGCTTCGCCTCCAGGATCCGGATCTGTTCCGCCGGTCCATCCGCATGCATCTTAGGCATCACACTTCCGGATACTTTGGATGCATCGGAAATATCCTCTGTATTTCCTTCCGCCGCTTCCGAATGCTCCCGATGGAACTTCGGCTGTTTTCCTTTGTGACATTCACTGCCCTGAAGCTGTTTGATATTGTCACTGATGAGCAGATCAAACACACTGTAGCAGTCCGGACAGCCAAACCGGCTGTTTTTAATAAACTCATCATAGCTGGTCCGGCAGGTCGGACATACAACCTGATGCGCCTTATCCTTCTCTTCCTGCTGCTCCTCTCCGATTCCAAGGAGACCGGACAGCAGCTTTCCCAACGGAAATTCACTGTCAAAAATAGCGGAATAAGGTCCAAAATCCAGTTCCTTCGCACACTGAGCACAGAAATGGTGATCCTTCTTCACGCCATTGATGACTTCCGTGTACTGGATATTGGCTTCCCTGATCTTACAACGTTCGCACAACATAACAATCCTCCGTCCGTCTTTTCATCCCTCAAGCTTTTATTCTCCGCATTTTCCGGCATAATAATCATAAATCTCATCTACCAGATCATGTACTTCCTCTCTTCCGACGTTCTTGCAGATGCCTCTTGCAAGAATGACCGCCATCTGCTCCCGAAGTTCCTCGATCACGCGGATCTTATCCATATCCAGCGCAATCACAGCACCCTTTCTCCGATCCAGCTTGATAAAGCCTTCCTGCTTCAATACTGAATATGCTTTATTTACTGTATGCATATTAATACCGATAATGTCCGCCATCTGACGCACTGAAGGGAGAGAATCTCCCTCATGGATCCGCTCTGTCGCAATTCCCATGATAATCTGGTTGCGCAGCTGAATATAAATCGCCTCGTCGCTTTCAAAATCAATCTTAAGCATCATAATCTCACCGTCTTTCATTTGCTTTTGTTATAGAGATGATATAACAATTCTATACGAAAAAAGCGGCGAAGTCAATACGCCGCTTTCCATCAATCTCCGGATTCAGGCATTCAGTGCCTGTTTCAGGTTATCCAGGACTTTTTCGCTCAGCAGTTCAAAAGCCTGCCGGGTGCGACCTGCTGAAACATTGGCACAGATTACCTGCGAATGTTTCAAAAGCGCACCGGACGGATCACCAAGTGCCCCCGCCGAATCGCAGACGAAGAAATTCCTTCCATGATTCAGCCAGTTTTTCAGAGCTCCGATCTCATGAGACGGACCAATTGAAGTATTAAACAGGATCTTCCCATCCCCCAGCTGCTCAAATTCTTTCTCACCCAGCAGAATCACATTTTTATTCAGCGCAGTAAAAATCACATCGTTATACGCAAGCAGCTCGTTCATCGGACGATACTGCATGCCGGCCGCTTCGCGCTCCAGCTTCCGGCTTCTGCTGTAATAGGAAACCTCTGCTCCCATATACTGCAGTGCATCTGCAATCATACCGCCGGACACACCAAGTCCCACAATACCGACCTTCAGACGGGTGATCTCCTCCGGAAGTTCTTTCCACATCGGACGGTCAAAGCCATGCAGAAGCCGTACCAGTTCGCAAAGAACAAATTCCACTACGCCGCGGTCACCGTAGTCACGAATGCCAAGCACCTGAATACCGCGCTCTCTGGCACAGGCGATATCTACATTCGCACTGGCTTCGGAATACAGACTGCAGCACATCCCCACATAGCGAACCTTCGGGCAGCGCTCCAGCACATAGCGGTTGATCTGCGATGTATAGCTGACCAGAACCGCATCCGCGTCTCCGATCCGGCGCAGAATCTCCTCATCGTCAGCCGGAATATCCGGATACAGCACCACTTCCTTCGCAAATTCATATAACTTTTTCTCAGCCTCTTCCACCAGACTGACCGGCTCAATCGCTACCAGTTTCTGAAACATCTCTGTACCCCCTTAAAATACAATCGGTGAAACAATATTACGCAGAACTGCCACTTCACTCCATGCAGCAATTGCACTGGTACTGGAATAGATATCCACCACTGCTTTCACACCATCCGCCTCAGCGGTAATACAGTGATCATCCCCTATATAACCAGGCACACTGTAGATTTTCACATTCGTATTTTTCGGTCCTTTTGTAACCAGAGAAGCAGCAACCGCAACATTGACCTTGGTCGGAAGCAGGCTGATCGCTTCCGACGCATTTCCTGCAAATACCTGTGTCTCAGCTTTGTCATCCATCAGCTCTTCTTTAAATAACGGCGTATTGCGCAGGGAATTGGGTCCCTTGTGTGTCTCGATACCGGCACTGCTGCAGCCCATCAGAGACACGGTACGCAGCACGTCAAACCCGCCGACGCAGCCGGAGGCCAGATACACTCTGGTTCCATGTGCGGCCGCCGTCTGACGGATCTTCTCATAAAACGCATCATCAGCAAACGCGCCGATTGAAATCATGACCAGATTGCATCCGGAAGAAAGAATCTGTTCCGCTGAATCCCTGACAAGCTGAATGGATGCCGCCTCCGCGATATAATCCGGCTTCAGCTCCAGCAGTTCTTCCACACTGGCACATGCCCGACAGCCGGCTGATTCTGCCAGCGCCCTTCTCGTCTCCGGGTTGCGTCCCATGACGCCAACCAACTCATACTCTTCCAGCATTCCATCCTTCCACGCCTGTACAAGAATCTCAGAATGAAAACCGCTTCCCAATACACCAAGTTTTAATTTTCCCATATTCACCTTATCCTTTATCATCATTCATCCAGATCAAAGAATTCAAAATCATCTTCCTCATCCGAATCTTCCGGTTCTTTCGCGGCAGCTGCCGCCTCCTTCGCAAGGTTCTTTTCCATCACCTTTTCCATGTCGTCAAACGGTTCCGCTTCCTGAACGAGTGCATGGCTGTCAGCCATATAGGAATCCTCCACGGAAGGCACCGGATCCGCAGCCTTTTCCGGAAGGTAATCCTCCGGTTCCGGATCTTCCTCCTCGTACTCATCCTCGACACCCATCATATAGCGTTCTTCTTTGGAAAGCTTTTTCCCCTGGGCACTTCTCGGACGCTTCGTCTCAGGTCTGTCCTGCGGCTCCTTAAAATCCGGCTCACGATCCGCGCGCTTCATCCGGAGTACAATCACCAGTGCTGCCAAAAGAACCAGGCAGACTGCTCCCAGACCGATCGCCAGGTACATCATCCGGTTATAATCATCCACGATCTTATCGTGCTCCGCAACCACCTCATCATACTGCTGCTGAGAAATGGCACCTGCACTCTCATTCTGGAAATATCTCTGAACCGTCTTGTCCTGCAGATCATAGCGATAGAAATCCTGTTTTCCATCTTCATTCATACCATAGAAGACACAATACGTCGGCTTTTCCTCCAGTGTGCTGGTCCAGCCTTTCACCTTAACATCACCGATCGCAATGGAGCTTTCCTTCAGATAATCCGGCACCTTGACGCCGTCCGGAAGCTCAATGATACGGATCTTCTTGGCTGTCACATCCAGCTCAGCCAGAACCTCCGGCTCAGCAGCAGCTGTTCCTTCGGATGCTTCCGCAGCTGTCTGGCTCTCCGAAGCTCCGCCTTCCACCTTGTTTACCGTAATCGTGTAATTTTTTACCGTCGTGCCGTTCTCGGCTGTCACCTTACATACAACGGTGTTTTCACCTGGCTGCAGATCGGAACCGCCTTCCACCGCAACCACCGCTTTGTCATTGTTCGTCTTTGCGCTGATAGTCAGCTTCTCGACATCCATTCCAACCGACACGGTGTAATTTTCCGTATCCGGGCTGAATGCAGGATCAAGCGTTCCCGGTGACACCTGAAGCACCTGCAGCTTCGCATCATCAGAAGAAGTCTCCAGAGCGGCTATCGTAATCTTTGAGCTTCCCTCCTTCACGGAAGTAAGTGCCGCTCCATCATTGTCATATCCTTCCCAGGAAGAGATCGTAATCTGCGAAGTCCCGGCCTGCAAAGCACGAAAGCGCAGAGTCGTAACCATCTCCGTCTTTCCTTCAAGACCGGTCCATACACGGATGGCACCGGCGCCGCCGCTGGCGTTTTCCGTTTCATTGATAAACTCCAGCATATTGGCATCATATGCCAGCATGACATCCGTATTGCCAAGCACCGTACCGTCTGTTGAAGTAAACTTCATGGTTACACTGATCTCGCTCCCCACCTGTCCGGAAGGATCGGAAAACGCAATTCTCGCCGTCGCAGCCAAGCTCTGAAACGGCACAAAAACCGCCATCATGCAGACCAGAACAAGTCTGCAGCACCACTTTTTGAATATATTTCTCATAGCATCTCCTGTTCTCACATCATTTCATTAGGCATCAGACCAGAGTTCACAGCTCCCGATCAGCCTCCCGGACTGATCAGAACTACCTCACTTCCTCCGGATGTCGGAGCGTTGAAGCTGACTCCCGATTGGTTCGAGCTGCCGCTTCCCTGGCTTCCGGAAACGGCACCCGGACCGCCTGCCGTCACGGTTCCGCTTCCAGTGCCTGCACTGCTTCCTGCACCACCGCTGATACCCGCATTGTAAGTCGGTCCGTTGCTCTGTCGGACAATATGAATGACATATTCCCGCTCACTGCCATTCTCCGCCTTTACCGTAATTCGGATCTCATTCACTCCGCTCTGAAGCGCAACATTGCCTGTACCGCTGACGGTTGCTTTGGAATCAATCGCATTCGCATAAATCATCACATCCGCAACGGAATAGTCAACAATCAGATCGTAGGAATAGGTGTCCCGGTTGAAGGTAGGGGTCAATGCAAATCCATCCGCACCGAGGCTTCGCAGCTTATTATTCGGACTGCCATTCTGCGTCGGCTTCGCACATGGGGTATCCGGCATATTCTGATACACCGGAATCTTAAACTCCAGCGCCGTTGCCTTCAGCTGCGTCGAAAATCCCTCAGCAAAGATGCATCCTTCCGCAGAAGCTCCATCCACATTGGTCATATACTGATGCTTGTACATATTGCTTCCCTGCACGTTATACTTTTTCAGATACAGCGTATCCTGTCCCGCACGAACATAATTGCTTCCATAGAACTCTGCACCGCCGATAATGGAGCTCTGCACCGAATTCCACGGACGGCCGTAATTGCCGGACTGCGACGCATACCAGAGTCCGCGCTGAACCGCTGACATGCCATCCGAAGCATAGGCTCCGACATTGAAATAGTTATAATATCCGGTATAACCGCTGTAATTCCCGGAGATAGAATTGCCTCTGCCGTCTCTTCCCTGCTCCTGAATAATCATGGCTGCAATCACGTAAGGATTCACACCGGAACTGGCAGCTGCCTGCATAATGACATCTGCATACGTCTGATCCGACTGTCCTGCGGACGAGCCGCCCGTGTCGCCGGGTGCCTGTACAGGAGAAGATCCCGCCGTACCGGAAGCTGCGGAAGGACCCGCAGTGATCACAGTTCCCACCAGGCTTGTCTCATGGCGGCTCACCGAAGCCTGCGGAGCCACCAGCTGCACATCGGAAGAACCGCTGGTCGGAGCAGAAAACGTCACACCGGAACTGCCACCAGCTTCCGGCGATACAATCACCGCTCCCTGTCCTCCCGGAGTCACTACCGGACTCGTGGAACTGCCGGCACTGCCTGAGGTGCCGGAAGACACGCCCGGACCACCGGACACACCGGGCCCCCCACTGCCGCCGGACGGGGTACTGCTTCCTCCTCCGTAGGTTTTTAACGTTCCTTCCATAAAAGTGCCGTTCAGCATTGACTGAAGCCCCTCCTTGGTATGAAGGGAGGCATCATACTCCTGCGAAAGGAACTGGAATACAGAGACTTCATCCAGAAAATTTCTCGGATCCATGTAATAACGGATCACATCTTCCGAAGCTGCCACCCAGGTACTGCCGTCAAAGCCGGTCCAGGTACCGTTATCCCAGTTATAGGCACCGTCAATCAAAGATTTATAAGAAGAAATGCTGTTTGTATGTACCAGATTTCTGCCCAGCACGCTCTCATTCTGAATCACCGTGTTCCAGTCCAGCCCTATCTGCTGGGCTGTAAAAATCCAGTTCGGGTACTGCGCATGCAGCTGCCTGAGACTGTCCTTGTAGCTCTCCGGGAACCCCTGCCTCTGCAGATAAGTCTCAAAATCCGTATCATGACTATACGATGCCGGGAACCGGATATAGGTATTTAGTACATATCCCGTAGCAGGTGTACCGCCGCTTCCGGTGTACTGAATCTGGTACCAGAGTTTCCCGTCACTTCCGGTAGTCTCATTGATCACGGTAACCGCAGTACCGCGCGACAGCTTCGCCGTCTGCCGGTAAGAAGTCCCCGGCCCGCTTCTGACATTCAGGCTGGATGCATTTACCGTAGCCGAACGTGCCGTATACGCATAAATCTGGTGCAGCGGCGACACTGCCCCCAACGGTGCCTGTATACTTAAAACAAGTCCCAGCATGGCCGCCAGTCCTTTTTTCCATGTCCATTTTTTCATTTGAGTTCTCCTTAGCGGATGACCAGAATCACCCGATTTTGACATTAGTCTTATTATAATGACAATTTATGGGATAGTCAACCGAATCGGAAAAAGTTCAAACAATTGCAAGAATTTATTAAAAAAACCAGATACTGTCCTAAAACAGCATCTGGTTTCCAGATCTTATACCGGATAAGCTTTGCTTGCAGTATCAGCAACAGCAGCATCTACCTTGGTCTGCTGAGCCTCTCTGTACTTGAAGAACTCTTCTGCTACCTTCGGGAACAGTGCGTAGGAAAGAACATCCTCATCCTGCTGTTTCCAGCGTGCACACTCTTTCTCGAACTGCGGCAGCTGCGGAGGGATCAGGTCTGCAGGTCTGCAGGTAATCGGAGTCTCATCACCGATGATCTTCTTCTGCACTTCTGGGTTGAACGGTTTTACCGTCTGACCGAATTCACCCAGCATAATCTTCTTGGACTCCTTCGGAACCAGCTTATAACGTTCACCTGCAATAACATTCATAACAGCCTGCGTACCCACGATCTGTGAAGACGGGGTAACTAACGGCGGCTCACCGAAGTCTTTTCTTACACGCGGAATCTCTTCCAGAACCTCACGGTACTTGTCTTCCTTGCCTGCTTCCTTCAGCTGAGAAACCAGATTGGACAGCATACCGCCCGGTACCTGATACTGCAGGGTCTTGATGTTAACACCAAGCACCTTCGGGTTCAGCAGACCGCTCTTCAATGCTTCCTCACGAATCGGAGCAAAGTAATCAGCGATCTCTGCCAGCTTCACCTGATCCAGGCCGGTATCGTACGGAGTACCCTTGAAGGTCTCAACCATTACTTCTGTTGCCGGCTGACTGGTACCCAGTGCCAGAGGAGACATCGCGGTATCAATGATATCGCAGCCGTTCTCTACAGCCTTTAAGTAGGTCATGGAAGCTACACCGGAAGTGTAGTGGGTATGCAGATCAATCGGAAGATCGGTAGACTCTTTCAGAGCAGAAACCAGTTCCTGTGCTGCATACGGGGTCAGCAGACCAGCCATATCCTTGATACAGATGGAATTTGCACCCATATCTTCAATTTTCTTTGCGATCTCTCTCCAGTAATCCAGCGTATACGCATCACCCAGGGTATAGCACAGTGCGATCTGTGCATGTGCTTTTTCCTTATTTGCTGCCTTTACTGCGGTCTGCAGGTTGCGCAGATCATTCAGACAGTCAAAAATACGAATGATATCAATACCGTTGGCAACGGACTTCTGTACAAAATACTCTACAACGTCGTCTGCGTAATGATTGTATCCAAGAATGTTCTGTCCACGGAACAGCATCTGCAGCTTGGTGTTTTTGAAACCGGCTTTTAACTTTCTCAGTCTCTCCCACGGATCTTCCTTCAGGAAACGCAGAGAAGCATCAAATGTAGCACCACCCCAGCACTCTACTGCATAATATCCAATTTTATCCATTTTATCAATGATCGGAAGCATCTGTTCGGTGCTCATTCTGGTTGCGATCAAAGACTGATGAGCGTCACGGAGGACGGTTTCTACAATCTTAACCGGCTTTTTCTCTACTGCCATTCTATTTACCTCCATAAATAATCAATTATATTTAAATTCCGAAAATAGCCATAAAGGTACCGGCTGCAACTGCCGTACCGATAACACCGGCTACGTTCGGGCCCATCGCATGCATCAGCAGGAAGTTGGTCGGGTCTGCCTCAGCTCCTACTTTCTGGGAAACACGTGCTGCCATCGGAACTGCGGATACACCTGCGGAACCGATCAGCGGATTTACCTTGCCTCCGGTTACCTTGCACATAATCTTACCAAAAACAACGCCGGCTGCGGTACCGAATGCAAATGCAATCAGACCCAGAGCAACGATCTTCAGGGTAGTTACCTTCAGGAAAGCCTCTGCACTGGTAGATGCACCTACGGAAGTACCCAGCAGAATTACTACGATGTACATCAGAGCATTGCTTGCAGTCTCGGTCAGCTGCTTTACAACGCCGCATTCACGGAACAGATTGCCCAGCATCAGCATACCAACCAGCGGAGCCGTCGTCGGCAGAATCAGGCAGACAACAACCGTAACGATGATCGGGAAGAGAATCTTCTCCAGCTTGGAAACCGGACGAAGCTGCTCCATCTTGATCTTACGCTCCTCTTCCGTAGTCATCAGCTTCATGATCGGCGGCTGAATGATCGGAACCAGAGCCATGTAAGAATATGCTGCCACAGCGATCGGACCCATGAACTCGGTCTGTCCCAGCTTACCTGCCAGGAAGATGGAGGTCGGGCCGTCCGCACCGCCGATGATGGAGATAGCAGCTGCAGCCTTGTCGTTGAATCCCATGAAGATTGCCATGAAATAAGCTGCATAAATACCAAACTGAGCTGCTGCGCCAAGCAGGAAGCTCTTCGGGTTGGCAATCAGAGGACCGAAGTCCGTCATCGCACCAACACCCATGAAAATCAAAGACGGAAGAATACTCCATTCATCCAGAAGGAAGAAATAATGAAGCAGTCCGCCGACACCATTGGACATATCTTCTGGCTTGGCCATAATATCCGGATAGATATTAACCAGCAGCATACCAAACGCGATCGGAACCAGCAGAAGCGGCTCGAATCCCTTGCGAATCGCAAGATACAGGAATACAAACGCAACGCCGATCATGATAAAATTTCCTACCGTAAGGTTGCAGAAAGCCGTTTGCTGAAGAAGATTAGCCATAGTTGTACTAATGTAATCCATTTTAATCCCTCCATGTGGAACTTACCATCGAAGGCAAGCTATATTAGTTTAATGTAGCAAGGGTTGCGCCAGATTCTACGGAATCGCCAGCTGCTGCATTAATGCTTGCAATGGTTCCATCCTGAGGTGCTACGATCTCATTCTCCATCTTCATTGCTTCCAGAACCATGATCACATCGCCCTTCTTCACAGCCTGTCCGACACTTGCCTTTACAGACAGAATCTTGCCCGGCATCGGAGCAGATACCGTTACGGAGCCAGCCGCACCAGCAGAAGCTGCTGCCTTCGGAGCTGCTTTCTGAGCTGCCTTTGGTGCTGCCTTCGGAGCTGCTGCAGCAGCTGCACCGGTGGAAACGCCTTCTTCTACGGTTACTTCATAAACATTACCATTGACTGTAATTGTATAATTTTTCATGATAGAATCCTCCTAATATGCTTATGCTCTTTTCCATTTCGCACCCGGTGCACGTTTGATCGAGCGTACTACCAGGCCATCGGTTGATGAATTGGTTGCTGCCGCAATCGCTGCGGTAATTACTGCCACCAGTTCCAGATCGTCAACCAGTTCCTCTTCCTCCGCTGCTTCCAATGCAGGCGCTGCAGGCGCCGGAGCCGGTGCAGGAGCTTCCTTCGCTTTCATCCGGTTCTCAAATACACTGATGAACTTGAAGCAGGAAATCAGAATGCTGATGAAGATCAGAACGACAAACACAGTACCCATACCCATCAGAGTGTTCATGGCTGCCTTCGTCATCTTCTCGCCGGTGGTATACTCCGGAGCAAAAGAAATGGAAGTCGGCTCCATGCTCTGATCGTCCATGCTGTAGAAAATTTTGAACTCTACCTCACGGTTCTCAAACTGAGCATTCACTGTGCAGTAATAATTGCCCTCTTCATCCAGAGCCGCTTCTGAAGCAATAATGGAACCAAACGCTCCGGTATCGCCCATTACGTTCTGCCATGAAGTAAGGCCGCTCGCCAGTACCGTCTGCTTGTCTTTCAGAAGTCTCTCCTCTGCTGCTGCCGCATCTTCCGCAGAGAAGGAAGTGATCTGCTGAAGCAGGCTCTCAGAAACCTGGCAGATATAGGAAGCGGTCTGTGCATCCACAGTCTCCTCTTCCGTATCTGCCGCCTTGGAACATGCAGTCAGACCAAACAGAAGGGTTACCATGCATAACACCAACCATACTCGTTTCATTTTCTGTTTCATATACGTGTCACCTCATTTTAAACCGTACCATGTTTTCTGTCAGGACGATCCTCTCTCTTGGTAAATAACATCTCAAAAGCAGCAATTACGCGTTTTCTGGTATCACATGCCTCAATAATGTCATCCACATATCCTCTCTTCGCTGCAGCCAGCGCGCTGGACTGAAGCTCACGGTAAGCAGCAGACTGTTCGCGGATCAGCGCCAGACTGTCATCTGCCTTTGCAATCTCGTCTGCGTACATGATCTTAACTGCTGCATCTGCATCCATCATGCCGATGGAAGCTGACGGCCATGCATATACCACATCCGCACCGATGGACTTGCTGTTCATGGTCAGATATGCGGTACCATAAGCCTCACCTGTTACAACGGTTACCTTCGGAACACTTGCATTTGCAAATGCATAGGTCAGGCGGCCTGCAGCCTTCGCGATTCTGCGCTCGGTGCACTTGCTCGCCTTATAGCCTCTGACATTCACAAGAGTCAGCAGCGGAATATTGAACGCGTCGCAGAAGGATACAAACTTCGCTGCCTTCTCACATCCGCGGTAAGAAAGAACTGCCTCATACTCTGCTTCCTGCTCACCATCCTCGCCATAAACTGCAGTACGGTTAGCAACACAGCCGACGGTCGTACCGTTCAGGCGGATAAAACCGGTCACCATGGACGGATCATATGCTTTCTTCACTTCCATAAAGAAGCCATCATCAGAAATCTGAGACAGTGCAATATCAGCAGCGCCCGCACAGTTCTCCAGATCGGAACATACGCGGTTCAGATCATCGGTGCACTCGCTGTAAGACATATCATCTTCATTGTTAGCCGGCAGGATGGAAATCAAAGTACGGATCTTGGAAAGGATCTCATCCTCATCACCAGTAAAGTCAACCAGGCCTGCCTCTTCGCTCTGGAATGCAGCGCTGGAAGTATCGCACTTCTCAACACGGTTGCCTTCGATCGCATTCGGAGAGTTCACAAATAATTTAGCCTTCTTGCTCTCCATGAAAATGAAATCTGCCATTGCAGAAGATACTGCCATGCCGCCGCCGCAGGTTCCGAATACTGCTGAAATCTGTGGTACAACGCCGGAAGCCATAGCCTGGCTTAAATACATCTGACCAAAACCGTTCAGAGCATCTGTAGCCTCCTGCAGTCTCAAACCGGCACAGTCGATCAGACCGATCACCGGTGCACCCATCTTCATAGCCATGGAATAAAGGCTGGAAATTTTCTTAGCGTGCATCTCGCCCATGGAACCGCCCAGTACGGAAGCGTCCTGGCTGTACACGTACACAAGGTTTCCGTCAATGGTACCATAACCCGTAAGGACACCATCTGCCGGAGTTTCCTTGGCAGTCATGTTGAAATCGGTGCTTCTTGCCGTGATATAAGCGCCTACTTCAACAAAACTGTTCTCATCAAGTAATGCATGGATTCTGTTACTTGCTGATGTTTGTGCTGAATTACTCATTTTGCAATCCTCCATTTTGTAATATTAGCGATACTCCACCAGATCTTGTGGAGGATCCATGAAATATCGCCTAGTAAATCCAATTTCTGCCGATTTTAATTGTATAATGAGAAAGCGCAAAATTCAAGTTATATTTTTAACTTTTTACAAAAAAATTATGAAATACCAGCTCCATGAACCAGACCAGATTTTTCTCCCGGATATCCGACACCACACAGATGGAATCCCGATGCATCACCGTTCCATGCAGAAGATAGGAAACACTGCCGACAATCTCTCCTGATTCCAGCGGCGCCGACAACGCATCCGGAAGTTCAATCTTCTGCTCGACCGTCTCCTCATCCGAGAGCAGCAGCCGGAACGGTTCCGTCCCCATCCGGTGTTCCACCGTAAGCTCTGCCAGAGCTTCTCTGCCGGTTTCTGTCCATTCTTCGTCTTCCGGGATCCCATTTTCTACCGGAATCGGTTCGAACTGCACCTTCTGCTCCACCTCCCGATAGTGGAATGCGCGTTTCCCATAGGAAAACAACGTTCTTGCATCGTCCCATTTATAAGTCTTATGCGGCGGCCATCCGCAGCCCAGGAGTGCCAGCACATAGGTACGGCCTTCATCCTCCAGTGCGCCGACATAAGAATATCCGGCTCCTCCGGTAAATCCGGTCTTTCCGGTCAGTGCCCCCTCCATCATAGACAAAAGCGCATTATGATTGACGCAGGAATACTGTTTTTTCCCGGAAACATCCGTAAAACTGTAATTGCCGGTTCTGGTGATTTCCAGAAATTCTTCCCGTTTCGGCGATTCCCTGATACAGTAACGCATGATTCTGGCCAGATCCTCCGCTGTCGTTCCATGGACAAAAACCGTGCCATCCTCCTTCGTATACCGGGCATCCAGACCGTTGGGCGTGATAAAAAAGGTATCCATGCATCCGATTTCACGTGCTTTCTGATTCATCATACCGGAAAACGCCTCTACACTTCCTGCAACAGCTTCTGCAAGAATGACCGCAGAATCATTGTGAGATTCCAGCATCAGAGAATAGAGAAGATCTTCAAAATAAAACTGATCCCCCGGCTTTACACCCAGATGAACCTTCGGCTGTGACGCCGCAGCGGAAGATACCTCACAGATATCGGTTCCGCATCCGTTTTCCAGCGCCAGAATGCAGGTCATGATCTTTGTTGTACTTGCCATAGGCCGGAACATGTCTGCATTCTTTCTATATAAAATGCGGCCGCTGTCACCATCCATCAGCACAGCAGACTGTGCGTGAAGCTTCCGTGCATCCAAAGCCGATTGTTCTTCTGCTGTTTCTGATGTAATGATTGTCGACGCCTGATTCCATACTGCCGGTTCCGTCTGATACGTCTGCCAATCCACTCCGCCCCAGATTGCAAAACCGATTGCAATTCCGGCCATCATACCATACCCGCGGCTCACTCTTCCCATTGTCCCACACTCCATCGTAGAATCATTCCATCCTATTCTGGAAAATCTGTAAATATTCTGCTATACTGATAACATCTGATTCGGGTCAAAAACAGCAGGAAGGAGATGGCTTTCATGAATCAGCATCGGCTGATCTTTCATATTGATGTAAATTCCGCATTTTTAAGCTGGGAGTCCGTCTATCGGCTCAGCCAGGATCCGGAAGCTCTGGACCTGCGCACCGTTCCATCAGCAGTAGGCGGAGATGCCAAATCCCGCCACGGCATCGTGCTGGCCAAATCCACCCCGGCTAAGCAGTACGGCATTTCCACTGCCGAAACGCTGGCCAGTGCCAGAAAGAAATGCCCGGAGCTGGTCGTGGTTCCTTCACGTTTCGATCTATATCTGGAATATTCCAAAAATCTGATCGCGCTGCTGTCCGACTACACACCGGATATTGAAAAATTCAGCATTGACGAAGCGTTTCTCGATATGACCGGCACCATTCATCTGTTTGGTGATCCCATCGAGGTAGCAGACCAGATCCGCGGACGGATCAGCCGGGAGCTTGGTTTTACGGTCAATATCGGCATCGCACCAAATAAACTGCTCGCAAAGATGGCATCAGATTTTGAGAAACCCGACCGCACCCATACACTGTTTCCGGAAGAAATCGCTGCTAAGATGTGGCCGCTTCCGCTGCGAAGCCTGTTCTTTGTAGGAAGTTCCGCCGCAGATAAGATGGAACGCATCGGACTGCACACCATCGGAGACATCGCGGCCTGCGATCCGAAGATCCTGTGTGCTCACCTGGGGAATAAATACGGCACGATGATTCATCGGTACGCCAACGGCATCGATGAGGATCCCGTGGCGGAGAAAGACCCCCTCAACAAAGGATACGGCAACAGCATCACGCTTCCCCGTGATATTTCCGATCTGGATACCGCATGTCAGGTTCTGCTCGCCTTAAGCGAAACGGTGGGCGCCCGGCTGCGGGAAGAAGGGGTGCGCTGCAACTGCATCTGTGTGGAACTGAAGGACTGGCAGTTTCGCAGTCTTTCCCATCAGATGACTCTGCAGGTACCCACAGACTCGACCTCCGTACTCTATCAGAATGCCTGTAAGCTTCTGAAAGAATTCTGGGATCTGACTCCCGTCCGCCTGATCGGTCTGCGTACCAGCCGCATATCGGAAGACCGCTACGAACAGATGAGCCTTTTTGAGACAGAGCAGTCCAGAAAGCTGAAAGATCTGGAAAAAGCCGTAGATTCCATCCGCAGCAGGTATGGGATTGACAGCATCAAACGCGCCAGTTTTTTGAGCGACAGCCGGGTTGTGGATCACGCCGTCAGCAAGAAAAAACATCTGCATCAGAAAGAGGAATCATGAACCGTATCTTTACTTACCCCATTCCCCCACAGGAGGAGGGCATAACTGTGGAAGCACTCCTGCTTTCCCACGGCTATTCCCGCCGTCTCATCATTGATCTGAAAAAAAGTCCGGAATACCTGACGGTAGCGGGAACGCATGTCTACGTCACCCGGCAGCTTCATGCCGGAGAAACACTGTGTGTCCGCCTTCCGGATGAACCGGACTCCGCGCATATCGTGCCAACCCCCATGGATCTGGATATTCTGTATGAGGATGACGATCTTCTGGTGATCAACAAACAGGCCGACCTGCCGATTCATCCCTCCCAGGGCAACTATGCCAATACCCTTGCCAACGGCATGGCCTGGTATTTTGCCAGCCGGAATCAGCCGTTTGTCTACCGGGTCATCAATCGTCTGGATCGTGATACCACCGGGCTTCTGATTCTCGCCCGGCACGCCCTGAGCGCCTGCATTCTTTCCGACATGGTAAAAAAGCGCAGAATCCACCGTACCTATCTGGCTGCTGTCAGCGGCGACCTGCGCAATGCCGGCACGGACGGATGTGGGATCATAGATGCCCCCATCGCACGCGTAGACGGTTCTACCATTGAACGCCGGGTAGATCTGCTCCGCGGAGAGCCGGCGCGCACCCACTATCGCTTCCTCTCCTATCAGGAATCGCTTGACGCATCCTTAGCTGAACTGAAGCTGGAGACCGGACGCACCCATCAGATCCGTGTGCACATGAAGTACCTCGGATACCCGCTGTTCGGTGATTTTCTCTATCATCCGGACTATCGTTATATCCGGCGTCAGAGCCTTCATTCCTGGAAGCTGGAGTTTCCGCATCCACTCAGAGGAACGATGCTTTCCTTCACGGCACCGGTTCCGGAGGACATGAAAATCTTTCTTCCTTTTTCTTGAAATGACCCTCACACAGAGTTATAATGTAAAAAAGTTGTTAAGAACAACGGATGTGCAAAGTGGGGGAAGTATTATGAAACATCAGAAAATAACGAACAGTATGATTATCAACGGAATCGCCCTGGGCTTTTCCGTTGCTTTTTTCATTTCTGCCTTCGTCGCAGCGTTTTACACCGGAGAAAGGGAACAGATTTTTTACAACTGGTTTCTGATTATGACGAATCCCTGCCCGCTGGTCACCGACTATCTGGAGATCGGCAGTCTGGCAAGTGCCATGCTCAATGCAGGGGCCTGCGGCATGGTATGCGTTCTGTTTATGATTTGCCTCAAGGGAGAATCCCGTGCCAACACCATGGCGGGATACTTTCTGGTTGTTGCGCACTGCTTCTACGGCCTGAACCTGCTGAGCATGCTCCCGTGCTTTCTGGCTCCCTTCATTTACCTGCATCATATGAAACTGAATTTCAACGACAACCTGCATGTCTGCATGTTCACGACGTCCTTCGGACCATTTGTCAGTGAGATTTTGTTCCGTTATACCCAGAAGGAACGATATGTATTCGCACAGCCCAATCTCACCTGGAGCGGAGTGCTTCTGGCGGTACTGTTTGTGATCATGCTGGGCTATATTGTCCCCGCGATTCTGCCGGGTGCACATGCCTGGCACAAAGGTTACAATCTGTACAACGGCGGCCTTGCCTTCGGCGTCTTCGGCTTTTTCCTTTATAATTTCATGTACAAGACCATGGGCATTGAACCGCAGGGTGTGGTTCATCGATTCAACGTAATCTACGAGCGTTTTGGCCATTCCTATCAGCTGTATGCCAACTGCTTCTTCCTGATTGTCTTCTCCGTCTGTATCTTTGCCGGGTACATGTTAAACGGAAAAAGCTTCCGGGGTTTCCGCCATCTGGTTAAGGATACCGGGTACCGCAGCGATTTTGCCAACAACTACGGGATGCCGCTCTGCCTGATCAACATCGGCTGTATTGGATGTATGTTTCTTGCCTACCTGAATGTGATTATGTTCTACACCGAGGGCGTCGGTTTTACCGGAGCCACCATCGGCGTAGTGCTTGCGGCACTGACCTTCACTGCCATGGGACAGCACCCACGAAATATCTGGCCGATTCTGGTTGGGTACCAGCTCCTCTATTTTGTGACTCTGTTTTTCTGCCACATCAACGGACGGGAAATCGGCTGGTCGATCTCCACGCAGGGGTATATCAACGGTGTGGCATTCGCCACGGGACTCTGCCCGATCGTTGGCCGCTACGGAGTGCGGGCAGGTATTGCCGCAGGCTTCATGTGCGCATCCATGTGCACTGCCACAAGCGCCCTGCACGGCGGACTGGTTCTGTATAACGGCGGGTTTACCACAGGTATCACCGCCCTGATCCTCCTCCCGATTCTGGAACACTATATACCAGAGACAAGGGAGCAAATCAACCGGCAGACCATCAATCTGCAGGATATGATCACACTGATGGATAATATTTCAACTACCTCCGCAGACGGAAACAAAAAAAGACGTGGGAAACGGCACTGATGTGCTGTCTCCTGCGTCTTTATCATTCTGTAACCATCGGTCAGAATACTCCTGTCTTTCAGATCCGAAGTCCTTTCGGATAATGATTCTTCAGAATCCCGCCGGACGCCTTGGCCCAGCCAATGGAATATCGGTCTGCACATACCAGAACCCAGCCTTTGTTTCCATCCGGGTCCGGGAGTGTATTGCCCTTCAGATAATCCAGAATCTGCGTCCCATCCCCCGGGAAGGCAATGCTGCGTTTCACCTCATCCGGGTGCAGATGCAGCGCCAGCGCATGGGACGGTTCCAAACGGTTCTTTTTCAATGTGCCCAGATGAAGTCCCGGACGAAGCACCTTCATTCCGGCAAAATCGGGCATCTGAGCCGGAAGCTGATAAAGCTGATCCCCGAACAGAATCAGTCTGTCCACATCCGGCTTCCATGCCGGACAGAGATCCGTCAGAAACTCATTCAGCAGTTTCTGACCTGCCTTGTCTCTCCAGTATTTCGGCTCCTTCGGCTTCTTTACTCTTCCCGGTTCTGCATCCGATGACTTTTCCAGCAGTGCCAGATAATGGCCCTCGCCCTCCGCCTTATGCGGCCAGATACGGTACGTATCCGACAGCTCCGGCATTTCTTCCGAAGCCCACTCCGACCGTCCGGCAGAAAGCCCTGCCGGTTTCCGGTCATCCGTAAGCTTTACAATCTTAAATTCCGGATGGTGCTTCAGAAATGAGGCAATTCCATCCTCATCTTCCTCCGGAGAAAACGTACAGGTGGAATATACCATCCTGCCTCCCGGACGCAGCATTGCTGCCGCATGCTCCAGGATCTCCTGCTGGCGCTCAGCGCAGAGCCGGACATTCTCCTCACTCCATTCGCCCCGCGCCTGCTCATCCTTCCGGAACATGCCCTCCCCGGAGCAGGGAGCATCCACCACAATCCGGTCAAAAAATGCAGGGAAACAGGTCTCCAGCCTCGCAGAATCTTCATTGGTCACCACAGCATTGCCGATGCCGAGCCGTTCCACATTCTGCGAAAGAATCCTGGCTCTTGCAGGATGAATCTCATTGCTTACCAGCAATCCTTCCCCGTGAAGCCTCCCGGCAATCTGCGTCGTCTTTCCGCCGGGAGCTGCACAGAGATCCAGAATCTTCTCTCCCGGCTGCGGGTCCAGAAGTGACACAACAGCCATGGCACTGGGTTCCTGAATATAATACACCCCCGCCTCATGGTACGGATGGCGTCCCGGCCGCGTCTCCTGCCGATAGTAAAATCCTTCCCTGCACCATGGAATCTCTGTCAGATCAAACCTCTGTCGATTTTCCTTCACCATGTCCTCCAAAGTGCCCTTCCACAGATTGAAGCGAAGCCCCTGCACCCGTTCCTTCTCATAGCTCCGGAGACATGCATCATATTCCTCTCCCAGCAGTTTACTCATCTTTTGCAGAAACGCCTCCGGCAGATTCTGCGGATTCCTGTTTTCCTTCATTACCGTCTCTTATAACTCTACTTTGAACTCATCAGAGGCTTCGCCGTTTACCACATAGTAAGCTGCACTCTCTTCCGGCTTGATATAAAGCTCGATGGTCTTGATCTCAACGCCCTCGTGAGCTTCCTGGAATGCCCTGGTTGCTGCTGCCAGTACATCCTTTGCAACGATCTCCTTGCCTGCGCACTGAATTACAACCGATGCCTCCGGCTGAACTGTCTTCTTCGTGGTTCTCTTTGCCGGAGCCTTCGCCGGCTTCTTCTCTGCTTCCTCTTCCTTTACAACCGTCTCGGTCTCAGCTGCCTTCTTCGGAGCTGACTTTCTGGTGGAAGTTCTTTTTGCCTTTGGTGCCTCTTCTTTCACAACAGCCTCTGCTGCCTTGGTTTCTACTGCTTCAGTCTCTGCTGCTTTGGTCTCTACTGTCTCGGTGCCTACGATGTTAGTCTCTACAGCTTTCTTCTTTCTCGGTGCCATAGTTTTTTCCTCCTCGTTTGGAATCCCATAATTGTTCCCTAGTCGCAGATTTTTTCAAAAAGCGACGAGGGAATTATATATCCGTTTCCTGTTTTTGTCAATGAAATCTCCTAAATAAACCATTCTGCCAGAAATACGGCCAGACACGCTCCGATCGAAACGCGGAACAGATTGCCGTCCGCCCAGGCCAGAATTACGCCGGCCACGAACCCGATCATCCCGGAAACCGGACTTGCAGTCGCGGAAAGAATTGCCGGAAATGTCATAACCGAAAGACTCACATACGGCACATAATACAGGAAAGACTGAATAAACGGATTTTTGATCTCCCTGCGAATCAGTGTGAGCGGAAGTGCCCGCACCGTATAAATGGTTGCAAACAATACCAGCAGACTGACATAGAAATTATGCTGCATGATCATTCTCCTCCTTCTCTGTCTGTACCGGGAACAGCACGGCCGCCGCTCCTGCAATCAGAATCGTCAGTATGATAATCTGGAAACCGGAGGAAATCTCTTTCAGCCCCGGAAGCATCTGAAAAGCCAGACTTGCCGCCATGGAAATCACAACCACACCGGCCACAATCCGGCTCTTTCTGGACGGCGGTATCACAATCGCCAGAAACATGCCATAGATTGCGACATTCATCGCACTCATCAGCCGCGCCGGCATAATCATGCCGAGAAGCGATCCCAGACCGGTTCCCAGAACCCATCCGGGCGCTGCCACGGAAACTGCTCCATACATATAAGCCGGATGCAGACGCTCCTCCAGCGCCATCGAAATGCCGAAAATCTCATCTGTCACGGCATAGGACATGAAAAATCTGTGGTAAAACGGTTTGTCCCTGCGCACCTTCTGCGACAGCGCACTGGACATCAGAAGATACCGCATATTGACCACAACGGTCGTAATGATCATCTCCAGAATCCCTGCCCCGGACGCAATCATGCTAATCCCTGCAAACTGTCCCGCGGATGCCAGCATCAGCGCCGACATCAGAGATGCCTGTGTCACCGACATGCCTGCTTTTCTGGCAGAAATTCCCAATGTAAACGATACTGCGAAATATCCCATGGCAATCGGGACTCCGTCCTTCATGCCTCTGAAAAACCAGCGTTTTGCTTCACTCATAATCAATGCTCCTCCTTTTTTGCCTTTAGTATCATACTATTAACATTCCTGCAAGTCAACTTTTTCAGGAGATGACTTTTTTCTTTTTTTGTACTATACTGAAGATACTATGAAAATACGGAGGCTACCCATGACCAGCAAAGAATTATTATACGTGAAAACCGTAGCAGATGAAAGAAATATATCCAGGGCGGCAAAAAAGCTGTATATCGCCCAGCCTTCCCTGAGCCAGTCCATCCAGCGCATTGAAGAATCGGTGGGGACACCTCTGTTTAACCGAACCAATACCGGCCTATCCCTGACGTTTGCAGGAGAACGCTATTATCATATGGCTTCTCAGATACTGAAAATTTATGAGGATTTTGAGCTGGAAATCAGCGATATCAACGATATGAAAACAGGGCGAATCCACATGGGCACCACGAACCATCTGGGAACCATCGTCCTTCCGCAGGTCATGAAGAAATTCCGACAGATCTGCACTTATGTGGAGCTTCATGTTTCAGAAGAAAACACAGCCGTACTGGAGCAGCTTCTGCTCAGCGGCGAACTGGATTTCTGCATCATGCATGCGCCTAAGAAAAATGCACATCCGCAGATTCAGTACGACATTATGAACAAGGACCCCTTTGTCATCGCGCTGTCACCGGATCATGAACTGATCCGACGGGCCGTCCCGAAAGAAGGCTATCCCTATCCGGTTCTGGACATCCGGCTGCTGAAAAACGAAAGATTTCTGATGCTGCATGAGGGGCAGAGAATCCGTCACATCACGGATTCCGTACTGGAAAAAGCCGGGATCACACAGCCGGATATCACACTCCAGCTGCGCAATTATGAGACGGCACAGATGCTGGCCGCAGAAGGTCTGGGTGTCACACTGGTTCCGCTGCATTATTCCCGGATCACGTCCGGTGAATGTCAACCGGCTCTGCTCTGTATTGATGAGAAATATGACGCCAGCTGGAGTATGTGTGTCGCATACCTGAAAACCAGTTTTCTGTCCAAAGCGGATCAGCTGTTCATCCAGCTGACGAAAGATATGTTCAGCGAATAGGCATCAGGATCTCCCGGTGCCATTCACATCTTCATATACGGCACGGCAGCCGCCGATAAACTTCCTTCTCGTCCGCGCGCATACCAGATGTGCCTCTCCGATCGTCTTCATCGGAAGCCGAACCGGTACCGCCACATCTTTCAGATGCATGCCGATCAGGGTATCTCCAATGTCCATCCCGGCCTGTGCTCTGATATGTTCCACTGCGACCGGACATGTAAATGCCTGATAAGCAGCCGTTGCGAAGGAACCGCCTGCCTTTGGCTGGGGCACGACATTCACCGGTTCATAGCCGAAGCGGTCTGCAGCCTCCTGTTCCAGAATCAGCGCCCGGTTCAGATGCTCACAGCACTGCGCGGCAAGACAGACTCCTGCTTCCTGCGCCGCCCGGTAAATGCCTTCAAACAGAGCCTTCCCGAGTTCCGGATTGGAGAAGCTGCCGATCTTCGCTCCTGCCACTTCACTGGTGGAGCACCCGACCACCAGAAGGCTGCCCGGCTTCAACGCTGCTTCCTCCAGCAATGCTTTTGCAGCCGCATATGCTTCCTGACCGATTTTTTGATATTCTGTAATCTGTTCCATTACCATCCACCTCCAGCCCTATCTTACCACATCAAAATGATTTTTCAAGACCTTCAGAAATTCCCTGGAACTGCGTTCCCTATCGTGGCGGTTGCAGCTGCCAACCTGTGTTTCGGAGTCGCTCCCATTCCGTACGTTATGAAATGGGCAACACAGGTCATCGCGGGCTGTTTCTTAATCACATGACTGATCTGGATCTGTGCACCGCACTGTTTTCCACGGTTCCCAGGGGGCTTTCCGAAATGTCCGTGATATCCGGGGATATGAGTGCTGACCCGGCTCTGGTCAGTGTGTTCCAGCTTTCCCGCATGGTTGCCACGGTATGTACATTTCCGATTTTTATTACGCATATTCTGAAGGCAGAAAAACAGGGCGCAAGCGAATCACAGAAACGGCCCGCCGACAATCACGATCTTTCTCTTTCCGACAGTCGAAAGCAGTTCCCGATCTCAGCAGCCATCGCCTGTCTGGCCGGAATACTTGGCAGGTATACCCGTTTCCCCGGAGGGGTTCTTCTTTTCTCCGCAGCCGCCTCCAGTTTTCTTCAGATCCGTTTTGGCATCGGATACATACCAAAATGGCTGAGCATCCGTTGCGAATCGGACTATGATGTGGAACCGACCACCATCGCCGTTCTTCAGATGATTCGCCTGGTTATGGTTGTTACAGTCTGGCCGACGTTAATTTCAATACTGACTACATCTTAAAATACAAGGGGGCTGCCGTTTTTTACGGCAGCCCATCCTATTATCTGTTCCTGTTGTAGTTAATCAGGCATCCTGCCTTTACGATCTTCTTCTCATCCGGAGTCATATCTGCAATGTACAGTTTCAGTTCTTTCACAGTCTTTCCAACCACATATGCCTTGATATCCTTCATATCGCCATCCAGCGCTGCTCTCACATTCGGCACATAGATGTAGTCACCTACCTCAAAGTCCGGCTCTGCTTCCATCTGGAACGGCAGCATGCCCCAGTTCATCACGTTGGAACGATAACGCTTGGTTGCATACTCCTTACAGATATTCGCCAGACCGCCGATCACTCTCTGACAGCTTGCAGCCTGCTCACGTGCGGAACCGTCGCCCGGCTTCACTGCGTAGATCATGCTTCCGATCTCAGTCTCAGAAGCCTTCACATTTTCATTGCCCGGAATGGTCCGGATGGTATCAAAGATTTCCTGAAGTTCCGGACATGCTTCTACCGGACACTGACCGGAGGTTCTTGCCTTCTCGATCTTGTCTACCGCTTTCGATCTGCCAACATATTCCGGATCTCTTCTGGACAGTGTGAACTCAGCCAGTCCCAGCGGATTGGAACGATAGGAAGAGGTCTCACCGGACGGGATCAGTTCATCCGTGGTGGTTACCGGATCCATGATCTTGGAGCAGACCTTCAGCAGAATGTTGTCCGTCAGCGGACTCATAGCGGGCCAGTCCTTGATGTTCGGACCATATACAAGCTCTGACTTCTCATCTCCCTTGTTGAAGCCCTGGTATACTCTTGCCTTATATACAGTATCGTCAAAGCTGTACTCCGGTACCTGATAATCATCCACAACTGCCGTTGCAGGAGTCAGTACGCCGCCGTTTGCTGCGGTTGCCGCGATAGAACGTGCATCCATCAGTGCCACTGCGGACATCTGTCCAACGCCCGGCTTGGAGCCTTCACGGTTCGGGAAGTTACGGGTGGTATGACGGATCGAGAAGCCATTGTTGGCCGGGGTATCACCTGCACCAAAGCACGGTCCGCAGAACGCGGTCTTCAGAACTGCACCGGCAGTCATCAGGTCAGCAATCGCACCCTTCTTTACCAGGTCAATGTATACCGGCTGAGAAGACGGATATACGGACAGGGAGAATTCGTCTGCACCGCAGCTTCTGCCCTTCAGGATATGTGCAGCCTCCATAACGTTGGTATAGTTTCCGCCTGCACAGCCTGCGATAATCCCCTGCGTCACTGTCAACTTGCCGTCCACAATCTTGTCTGTCAGGCTGAAATTAATATCCGGATTGCCGCTGATCTTCGCCGCTTCTACTTCCACACTTCTCAGGATGTCGCCAAGATTTGCATTCAGTTCATCAATTTCATAGGTATTGCTCGGATGGAACGGAAGTGCAATCATCGGCTTTACAGTGCTCAGATCCACATATACAACACCATCGTAATAAGCCACATCTGCCGGATTCAGTTCTTTAAAGTCTTCTCCTCTGCCATGCAGGGTCAGGAATGCTCTGGTATCCTCATCGGTTCTCCAGATGGAAGACAGACAGGTTGTCTCCGTTGTCATAACATCGATTCCGTTACGGAAATCGGTGGTCATGGCAGAAATGCCAGGTCCTACGAACTCCATTACCTTGTTCTTCACATAACCGCACTTGAATACTTTTCCGATGATGGACAGTGCGATATCCTGCGGACCTACACCTGGGTTTGGCTGGCCGTCCAGGTAGATCGCAACTACACCCGGATAATTCACATCGTATGTATCACAGAGCAGCTGTTTCACCAGTTCGCCGCCGCCCTCGCCGATTGCCATGGTTCCCAGTGCACCATAACGGGTATGGCTGTCAGAACCCAGAATCATCTTGCCACAGCCTGCCATCATCTCACGCATGTACTGATGAATCACTGCAATGTGCGGAGGAACGAAAATACCGCCGTATTTCTTGCAGGCAGACAGACCAAACATATGATCATCTTCGTTGATTGTGCCGCCTACTGCGCACAGAGAGTTGTGACAGTTGGTCAGTACATAAGGAACCGGGAACTTCTCCATACCGGATGCCTTAGCGGTCTGAATAATGCCGACAAATGTAATATCGTGAGAAGTCATGGCATCAAACCGGATTTTTAGTTTGTCCATATCTCCGGAAGTATTGTGTGCTTCCATAATCGAGTAAGCAATGGTACCCTTTTTTGCTTCTTCCTTGCTGACTGCTTTGCCGGTCATGGCAGTAACCCGTTCTGCTTCTGCCTCCGGAACGATCTCGGTTCCGTTTACCAGATAAGCGCCGCCCTCATACAGTTTTACCATAATGAATAACCTCCTGCTTTTGATTAAGTCATTTCGACTCACCGTAATTGATTTCTCTTGCTGGTTCCAGTATGCACGATTTTCCATCATTAGTCAAATACAATAATTATGATAGTGTTCATAGGAAATATACTATATCAATTTCCTGATGCATTTATCAGAGCATCAAGGAAAGAATCAGATTAAACACCATAGCTGACAGCACACTGACCGGAACAGCCAGGAACAATAACTTCGGGAACATCTCATTTCTCTCCTCTTCTGTCGTGCAGGAACCGAGCACCAGGCTGCCTCCGGAAGAAAACGGTGAGATTGCAGAACTCTGGGCACCGATTACAATGCAGGTAAACAGAACCACCGGAGCAATTCCCGTCGTCTCTGCCAACGTCGGTACCAGAGGGTACAGTGCCGGACATACAACCCCGAGAGTGCTGGAGAAGAAACTCATGATTGCTCCGATCACACTGAATGCAATCGGTACAATCCATGCCGGAAGGCTTCCTCCTGCCCATGCTGCCAGCATATCAATGGTACCTGCTTTGATTGCCACGTTGATCAGCATACCAACCCCGCAAATCATGATAATTGTATTCCACGGCACCCTGGAAATTACTTCTTTCTGAGGAGCCAGTTTCAGGAACAACGCTATAACAGAAAATACAATTGCAACCAGACCCACATCTATCTTTCCGTTGATATAGGTGATAATCTGCACTTCCGGAAGAATGATATGAAGAATTGGAAATACCAATACCACCAGAATCATGGCGATCATAAGATACAGATTGATTTTCTGCTCCCGATCAAACATACCCGGCTTTTCAAATTCCATTCCCTTACCAATGCTGCGGTTCGATTTCGGAATAAACCGGAACCATGCAATCAGGAGCAGAGAAAAAATAACACTTGTCACAAAAATGACGGCTGTATAGGAAAACGAACTGTTTGCATAACCGCTTTCATCCATCAATCCGCGAAAAATGATACCGCTGCCGCTGGTCATAAAGTTGGCACCGGACAATGCACCGCAGTTAATGGCAACTGCTCCGGTAAGCTGATCCATTTT
>JALFHZ010000100.1 GCA_022776445.1 Lachnospiraceae bacterium | reverse complement strand
AAAGACTGATAAACAGCGGTTTTTATGATTTAGCCACTGCCTATCAGTCTGTGCACGTCAACTATTGAAAGCGCTGTATACGAGAACCGTACGTACAGTGCTGTGAGAGGACGGCGGTTAGTCACCGCCTCCTACTCGATTTAAAAAAAGAAGGGATGGTTGCCAATGAGAGAACTGGTAGAACATATTGAAGGAATCAACCGGCTGCTGGCAAGGTATGGAGTAAAATTCGGTATTTATAAAAACAACGAATTTCATGAACAGTTATTTCCGTTTGATCCGTTGCCAAGGGTGATATCTGCAGACGAATTTGCGTTTTTGGAGAAGGGACTGATCCAGCGTGTCAATGCGCTGAACTGCTTTCTGGCGGATCTGTACAGTGAAAGAAAGATTGTGAAAGACGGCATCATTCCGGAGGATTTTATATATTCTTCAAAGGGGTATCTGCCGCAGTGTGAGGGGGTTACACCGCCGAAGAAAATCTACAGCCATATTTCCGGAATTGATCTGGTGCAGGCGAAGGACAAAAGCTGGTATATTCTGGAGGATAACCTGAGGATTCCTTCCGGGGCGTCTTATCCGATGATCGCCCGGATGCTGACCAGGCAGGCTTCTCCGCGGACGTTCAATTCCAACCGTGTGGTGGACAACCGCAATTACGCGGACATGCTGCGCGAGGTGATGGATACGGTCAATACCGGCGGAATCAACGTGGTACTCACCCCGGGCCGTTACAATGCCGCATTTTTTGAACATTCCTATCTGGCGGAGCGTTCCGGTGCAGTGCTTGCCATGCCGCAGGATCTGTATGTGGAGGGCAACCGGCTCTACTATCGGCAGTACGAGGGAAGACGCATGCAGGTAGGAACCGTGTACCGCCGGATTTCGGATGAGTATCTGGATCCGCTCTGCTTCCTTCCGGAATCTCTGATCGGTGTTCCGGGTATCATGGACGTGTACCGCAGCGGCAACGTGGCTCTGGTGAATGCTCCGGGCAATGGCGTGGCTGATGATAAAGGGATTTACTATTTTGTACCTCATATGATAAAATACTATTTGAATGAGGAGCCGATTCTGTCCAATGCACCAACTTACCTGGCATTTTATGAGCAGGACCGCAGGTATATTCTGGAGCATCTGGACCATCTGGTGGTCAAGGATGTCTCGGAGGCCGGAGGATACGGCGTTGTATTCGGTGAGAATCTCAGTAAGGATAAGCTGGAGGAACTGAAACAGATCATTCTGTGGGAGCCGCGCCGGTTTATTGCGCAGGAGGTGATTGACTTCATCGATCTGGACATTGTGGACGGTGACGGCGTTGTGCCGAGAAAGGCAGACCTGCGTGCGTTCGTACTGACCGGAGAGACGACGAAGGTTTGGGCCAGCGGTCTGACCCGTTTCTCGAGGAATCCGGATTCCTTTGTAGTAAATTCATCTCAGGGAGGAGGCTTTAAAGACACATGGGTATTATCTCGTTAGAAAAAGCGGATCATTTATTCTGGCTGGGCCGCTACACGGAACGTGTATTTACGACCCTGCATACTTTTTTTCATTATTTTGACACGATGCTGGATGAGGATGAGGCGGCTTACCGGAAGCTCTGTGAGAAGCTGTCGATTCCGATGGTTTATGAGGATCGGGAACATTTTATAAATACATATCTGTTTTCGGAGAACGATCCGAATTCCCTGCTGAGCAATATGCTGCGTGCGTTTGACAATGCGGTGGTGTTAAGAGATGAGCTCAGCAACACGACGCTTTCCTACATTCAGATGGCACTGGACTGTATCCACAATGCGGTGGGAGAGAAGTCTCTGGTCTATGAGCTGCAGCCGGTCGAGGATTATCTGTTTGCGTTCTGGGGCTGCCTGGATGACAACGTGGAGGATGAAGAGTGCCGCAATATTATCAAATGCGGCAAGTATCTGGAACGTCTGGATCTGTATATGCGTCTGGACTATTCCTACGGTCAGATTGAAAAAGAGTTTAACAAATTCTTAAATCGCTTGCATAAAGTACGGATTGGGTATAATCTGTCTGAGGTAAGTAAATTAACAGAGATCATCAACCTGGGTGAGGACTGGAAGAGCCGTTACTGGGAGGCACTGCAGGCGTTGAGTCTGGTTATGAGGTGATAGGATTTGAAACGACTTCATTTTCGTTATGAGATGGAGCTGACACTGGATCAGAAGGTTGAGCAGCATCATTTTCTGGTCCGGTGCAGGCCTGCACAGAACCGGGGGCAGCAGTGTATCTGGTTCTCCAGGCGGATTGAACCTGCGGATACGGTAGACGAGGTGCAGGATGGCTTTGGCAATGTCGGCTTTGCCGGTGTTGCGCAGATGCCTCATGACTGTCTGCGTGTGGAGGCGGAGGGAACCGTGCTTGTGGATTTGTCTGCTTCCGGCAGGAAGGAAGAGTGCCATCCGATGTACCGCTGTCCGTCCGTATATACGATGCCGGATGCGGCTATCCGGGATTTTCTGTCAGAGACGAAGGCGGGATCCGGCAGTGCCCGCATCGGTCTGGATGAACTGATTGATCTGATGAACCGTCTGTATGGACGGTTTGTTTATGCAAAGGGATCCACCAGTGTGAAGACGACTGCGGCGGAGGCTTTTGCCGGCGGCCGCGGGGTCTGCCAGGATTATACACATGTATTTCTTTGTCTGTGCCGTCTTGCCGGGGTACCGGCGCGTTATGTGGCCGGCATGATGCTGGGTGAGGGAGAGACGCATGCCTGGGCAGAGATCTGGCTGGAGGATCATTGGATCGGGATGGATCCAACCAATAACCGTCTGGTGGATGAGACGTATATCAAACTGGCTCACGGCCGCGATTTTGCGGACGGGGCTGTAGACAAAGGCTGTTTTCTGGGCTTTGCCGGTCAGATGCAGCAAATTTATGTAAAGGTGGAAGAATTAGTTTGAAGAAAGATGGAATAATCAAGACTGTAGTTTCCGTCGGACTTCCGGTCGATGAAAGGCTTCGTGTGATGAAGCATGTGCTGCAGCCGGATACCTTATCCGGAGACGAAAAACGGATCTGCATCGTCACCGGTACACACGGCGATGAGCTGGAAGGGCAGTATGTTTGTTACGAACTGAACCGGATCATCCAGGAACACAAAGAGTGTCTGAAGGGAATTGTGGAGATTTATCCTGCGCTGAATCCGCTGGGGGTAGATACCATTTCCCGCGGTATTCCGATGTTTGATCTGGATATGAACCGGATTTTTCCGGGCAATGAAGAGGGATCGGTTGCAGAACATGTGGCTGCAAAGATTATTCAGGATATTTCCGGAGCCGATCTCTGCATTGATATCCATGCCAGCAATATTTTCCTGCGTGAGATTCCGCAGGCCCGCATCAATGTCAACGTGGCTGATCGGCTGCTGGGGTTTGCGAGCCGTCTGAATCTGGATTTCGTGTGGATTCATGCGGCAGCGACCGTGCTGGAGTCTACACTTGCACACAGTCTGAATTCAATTGGTGTGCCTACGGTTGTTGTGGAGATGGGTGTCGGCATGCGGATTACGGAGAGCTACTGCCATCAGCTGACAGATGGCATTTTCTGTGTGATGAAGGATATGGGGATCTGGGACGGCGAGGTGATTGAACCGAAGAAGCCGATTATCTCGGAAGACGGCGAAGTCGGATTTGCCAATGCCAATGCGCCGGGCATCTTTGTCCCCTGTGTGGAGCACTGGAGAAATGTTGAGGAAGGACAGCTGATCGGTCGGATTCTGAATCCGCTGGATGGAACGGTGCAGGAGATGGTGAAGTCTCCGATCCACGGTATGCTGTTTACGCTGCGGGAATATCCGGTGGTGTCCTGCGGATCTCTGATCGCGCGCGTGCTGGGAGGTGATTTCACGTGAGGAAGGAATGTGTGTTTTCTCTGAAGAACAGCTATCGTGACGATATGAATGTGTATGGCTATTCGTTTGGAAAGGGCGATAAATCGGCCTGCATCGTCGGCGCCATCCGAGGCAATGAGGTGCAGCAGCTTTATGTATGTTCCCAGCTGGTGAACGCGCTGAAGGAGCTGGAGGAAAAAGGTGCGATTGTACGGGGCAACGAGATTCTGGTAATCCCGTCGGTGAATCACAGCTCCATGAACGTGGGAAAACGTTTCTGGGCGACGGACAATACGGATATCAACCGGATGTTTCCGGGCTATGATGCCGGTGAGACGACCCAGCGGATTGCTGCCGGTGTCTTTCAGGCGATTCAGGGCTACAGCTATGGCATCCATTTCCCGAGCTTTTATATTGAAGGAGATTTTGTGCCGCATGTGCGCATGATGGAGACCGGTTTCCAGAGCCCGAGTCTTGCCAATCTGTTCGGACTTCCCTATGTGGTGATCCGCAGACTGCGTCCGATCGATACGACGACGCTGAATTATAACTGGCAGCTCTGGAATACGAATGCATTTTCTGTTTATACCAGCGCAACAGACTGGATTGATGAACCGTCGGCAAGGCAGGCGGTTGCATCGGTACTGCGTTTTCTGACCCGCATGGGAATTCTGCGGTACACCAGCCACAGCGGATATATTGCCAGTGTGCTTCGGGAGGATGACCTGACCAATGTGAAGACCGATACGGCGGGGATTTACCGCAGACATGTGGATCCGGGAACCGAGGTGCATCGCGGTGATGTGCTTGCGACAGTTACCGATCCGCTGGAGGGATGTGTGCTCACGCAGATTCTGTCTCCGACAGACGGAATTGTATTTTTTGCGCATGGAGCGCCGCTTGTGATGGAAGGAACTATTATTTTCAAGATCATCCGCAGGCTGCACGAATAGACGGACGGCGGGAGCCGGAAGGAAATCAGAATGGAGAGAAGTTATGAATAAGATAACCAGTTTTACGATCAATCACCTGGAACTGCTTCCGGGAATCTATGTGTCCAGAAAAGACCAGGCGGGCAGTACGACGGTTACGACGTTTGATCTGCGCATGACACGGCCGAACTGTGAGCCGGTGATGAACACTGCGGAGGTTCACACGATCGAGCATCTGGGCGCGACATTTCTGCGCAACCATCCGGTCTTTCAGGATCGTGTGCTGTATTTCGGACCGATGGGATGCAGAACCGGCTTTTATCTTCTGCTGACCGGAGACTATGAGTCCCGGGACGTCGTGCCGCTGGTGACGGAGATGTTTGTCTTTATCCGCGATTTCGAGGGAGAGGTCCCGGGAGCCTGTGCCCGTGACTGCGGCAACTATCTGGATATGAACCTTCCGATGGCAAAGGTTCTGGCTGATCGGTACCTGCAGAATGTGCTGAACGGGATCGATGATGCCCGTCTTTATTATCCGCAGGATTGATGCGATGCTTGGAGGAGAAAGCCGTTATGCATGATGATATATACCAGATGTATCTGGAGGAAGTGGAAAAGATTGAAACCTTTGCCCCGGAAGAGGAGCGTGCGCTTCTGGAGCGGTTCTGCAGTGGAGACCGGTCAGTTCATGACCGGATTCTGGAAGGAATGCTGGGCGAGATGGTGGAGCTTGCAGGCGCATATGCCGGTCGGGGCCTGCCGATGGGAGACCTGATTCAGGAGGCGAATATGGCGCTGATTCTTGCGCTGGAGGATTACCGGGGCGGTGATTTTAGAGCTGTGGTGCGGGAGCGCGTCAGAGCGGCCCTGGAGGAGGCGCTTCAGGAACAGTCGTCGGCTGACCAGGCAGGAGAGGAACTGCTTGCCCGGGTCAATGTCCTGAAAGATATTTCGGCACAGATGGCGGAGGAGCTGGGGCGTGAGGCTTCCGTGGAAGAACTGGCTGAAAAGATGAAGATGACGCCGGATGAAATCAAGGCAATCATGAAGCTGACGCTGGATGCCATGAGCGTAAGCCCGGACGCGGAAGTTTAAATAAGTTACAATGATAAATACCATAAGATATATTAATTTTATTTATAATATATCTTATGGTATTATTATGATAGCGGGAGCATGAAATGCGAAGCAATCCGTGTATCATAGGGGGGCAAAATACCGTTCCATTCAAGAAATTTCCATGAGGAGGACCCAAGATGAGCGTAAGACGAGTATATGTAGAGAAAAAACCAGACTTCGCTGTCAAAGCCGGCGAGCTGAGAGAAGAAATCGCAAGCTATTTAAGCATCGACACCGTAACCAATGTACGTGTCTTGATTCGTTATGATATTGAAAATCTGTCTGAGGAGACTTACAGGCAGGCGCTTGTGACGATTTTTTCCG
>JALFHZ010000098.1 GCA_022776445.1 Lachnospiraceae bacterium | reverse complement strand
GTCTTTTTAAAATAGGTGTCTGCTTCACAGAGCACATCATAAGTTTCCTCGAGGAATCTGCGCACCAGATCCCCGGAGCAGGACATGGATGTGTCAATCACAATCACAAAATCCTCAATCCGGCTGATCTCCTTCGATTCCAGCGGTTCCACCAGAGGCATGTTGCCGTACAGCGACAACCCATACGTATAAAACACATAGTCAAAGGAATCCTCATCCACCTGCATCGTTTCCCGCAAAACAGAAAACTTTCGCAAAAAGCGCCTGTAATCATAGCGTTCCCGGTTCTCCACCTGAACCTGCTCCAGCAGACTTCTGGACTCCTCATCCTGCTGATTGCCCATGGTCTCCATCTCAGTCTGAAGTTTATCCCGGTTATTGCTCCACTGATTCTGACGCACAATACTGGTCTTCGGGTCATCCTCCGGAAGATCCCAGTACTGATGATCGTCCGCAAAAAATTCCTCCGAAAGCCGATCAAACTGCTGCTCACTGATCTTCATATCCCGCAGCACACGGTATACCGCTTCCGCATTCAGCACCTGCAGCCGTTTTCTCAGCCGGCCATACCAGTCGCGCCGACAGGGGGCAGTCGGTACATGCACACACCGCAGATACAGCCCGTCAATCACAGACTCCACGGCAATGTCACACGCCAGATTCCAGTATGCCGGATCCCGCCTGCCGCGCGTATCCATATGACAGAACAGACAGTGCAGGATCATGTGCAGATACGACCGGTTCACAAGCACACGCCCGCGCCGGAACAGGCTGCACAGGTACTCCGGATGGTAGAAAATCACAAACCCATCTGTTCCGATCCCATGGCATCCCGGATCTGCCTCGAACCTCAGACTGCTCAGCGAAACATCCAGATACCGCATGTTAAGATACAGCTCATTGCGGGCATTCTGCAGAATCCGTGTACAGACCTCCACCATATTCAGTTCTTCCAGCTGCCGATGCCGGGTTGGATCTATCATGTATGCTTCTTCCTCTCTTCCCGTCTTCCTGTTTCTCGCCCCTACAGTTCAAACCGGCGCCGGCGGCGATTTGCGGACGCGTCCTGTGCAAATCTCCGATGGCGGAAATCCATCAGCCAGCTGACCGCTTCCGTATCTCCCTCCCGCTGTGCCAGCTCAATCCATTCGTCGATCTGGCTGCCGTTTTCTAAAAACTGCTTCGCCAGCCAGCGGATCCCGCCCGGTTCCAGATTGGTGACCTGATTCCGGTTCCAGCCATCCGCCCGGATCATAAGCCGGCCCGCCGTCTTCCAGTGCTCTTTCACATACTCGCGGTACATCCTCTCATAATGCTCCGTCAGCCCGCAGGGATACAGAAGTCTCCCCAGCGCCAGCTCCGTCACCAGCTCCTCCGATTCCTGCACCTTCACATGCGGAAACAGCTCATCATATCCTCGATACTGGAATTCCCGGTTTACAAAACAGTACCGATACCGGTGACCGCACCCGTGCGTCTCAATAAACAGAATCCGTGCCGGCGTATTTTCCACCGATTCTTCATAATATTCCGGAAAAATCAGGCGGGCCTCCCGTCCGCCGTCCATATGCACCCGCACCCGCAGTGTCTGCCGCAGCTCGGAAAGCATTTCTTTAAAACAGGATTTTTCCCCGTCAAACAGAGTTATATCCAGATACTCCACATTGGGAACATCTGTAAACAGACCGGCACCCAGATCCAGCACACGTCCGAAGCAATAAATCCGGCTCAGCTTTTCGCATCCGTAAAATGCATAGGCACCGATTTTACAGAGCTTTGACGGGAGATGAATCTCCTCCACTGCACTTCCCGCCAGCGCATAAGCGCCCAGTTCCGTCACCGGAACATCGTCCAGTTCTTCCGGAATCACAACCACCGGATCCGGATTCTCCACCCGCTCCACAATCACCTTCTGCCCGGTTACCGTATATACAAAGTTCATGACTGTACCTTTCCTGTCCATACCTCATTTCATCCATGAAAGGTATGATACCATGTATGCACAGTAAAATCAACGTGAACTACCCATTGTCGTCGAGTAGATATGCCCCTTACGAGGCATACCCCTCACAGATCTTATCCCGAAACACTAATTATCCCGAAATATTAATCGAAGCTGCTCTTTTATTGGGAGATGCATGATGAAATTTCGGAATAATCTATGTATCTTAATGATGAAACTGATCATTGTTTTTATCATTGGAGGTACATATGA
>JALFHZ010000241.1 GCA_022776445.1 Lachnospiraceae bacterium | reverse complement strand
AGATTCAGCACAACCCCGTTCGCTTCTTTCGCCAGTACCTGAGGAAGCTTTTCTCCATCCACAACAACCGGACGGAACTTGTTCTCCCGGTTAAATCGCTGAAACTCCAGAATGTCCGTAAATACCGGCTGGTAGACATTGCCGTCCTTCAGCTTGACCAGCGGAGTTCCCTGCTCTTCTTTTCCAAGGCCGAAGATAAATTTTCCTTTGCGGAAATCCGCCGTCAGCTCTTCCTGAAGCTCAGCCAGTCTGGCCGGTGTATCTTCTCTTGCCGGTCTGCGGAGTACCTGCGCAAAGTACAGTGCAGTCAGATGAAGCGCCGGGTTCTCAACCCAGACCGCTCCATTCGGCATCTCTTCCTTCTCTTTCCGTTTGACAATATCACCCAGCTGGACAATGGTCTTCTCTCCATTCCAGTGAATAAGCAGTGCATTCACCCCCATGGTGTACAGGCTGGTGAAAAACATCAGCATCTGCTTGGCATTCAGTTTTGCCGCATTGACCGGATCTCCGGCATCCTGCCGCTCCTTGCATCCTGCTTTTGCATCCTCTTCCGTGAAGAACAGAAGCACCTCGTCGTCAAAGGTATCTGGATCACACGCAATGTAAGGGGACTTGGTGCAAACCGACATCATCACAAAAAACTCAGACTCCTGATTTGTAAGGCGTCTCAGCAGTTCCTGGGTTCCAGCCGGAACCTGGCCGGCTGTATTGGCTGTATTCGATCTATGATCACTCATGGTTATTCTCCTTGTATCTGAAATTCCGGTGCAGCTTCCGACCTGCGCCGGAATTTCACACCTATGCAGAGAGTATACCACAAATCTTCTCTCAGGGGAATGCTTTCTTTTTATCGTTTCAGCTGCCCGTACCACTCATCCATCTGTTCTTTCGTCGCCATCGCTGCCAGGGCGCCTTCCTTCGTCGTCGTATAAGCGGCATATGCATTGGAAAATGCCAGATACTCTTCCAGTTTTTCCAGCGGAACCTGCTCCAGATCCTTCACCTCATCCCGCAGGATGCAGAACAGGAAGGCTCCAATAAAGGAATCTCCGGCACCTGTCGTATCCCGCACCTGCACCGGATAGCCGGATGCCTGAGCCATACCATGACGGGTAAATACCTGGGCGCCGTCCTTGCCTTTCGTGTAAACCACGTATTTGCTGCGTCCGGTCAGAAGTTCCGGAACCGCAGCTTCTATATCGGTATATCCGGTGATGAATTCCAGTTCCTCATCAGAAATCTTGATGATATCCGCATAAGGCAGGAATTCCCGGACCGTAGCTTTCAAATCCCCGAGATCATCCCAGAGGGAAAATCTCAGGTTTGGATCGAATGAGATCATGATGTCTTTCTCCTGAGCCATCTCAATCAATCGTCTGTGGGCCTGTTTCATGGGGGAATCAACCAGGTCCACGCTGCAGAAATGGATCATCCCGCAGTCATCCAGCACATCTGCCGGAATATCTTCCGCACAGTACCGGAGGTCAGCACTGTTCTTGCGGTAGAATTTGAAATCACGGTTGCCATCTGCTGCCAGGGATACGAACGCAAGAGCTGTCTCGCCTTCCTGATCCCTGCGAATATAGGAAGTATCGATGCCGGCATGCTCCAGCACCTCTACGATATAATCACCAAACGGGTCATCACCCAGCTTTGTCAGAAATCTGGATGGAATGCCAAGCTTTGTCACCGCGCCGACAACATTGGCCGGTGCACCGCCTGCCACTCTGGTAAAGGACGGCACATCCTTCAGCCGCTGCCCCTTTACTTCCGGAATAAAATCAATCAAAGCCTCTCCGATTCCACAAAGTTTATTCTTCATCATTCCATATATCCTCCACATTAAATGATTTCAGAGGGTATATCACCATTTTTCCTTCACAAATCCCCTGGATGGAAATTCCGCCTTCCATGCTGTATATCCTGGATGTAAATACTTCTTCTCCATGATTCACAAAAATTTCAACGGAACTGGTATCCGCAAAGATCTGCAGATCTTCCAGACATTCCAGACGCACGCTTCTGGCTGTCCGCCCTGCTCCACGGTCTCCCGGATCCAGAGTCAGCATGTGATCCTGATAATACAGCGTTACACCATCCCGAAGTTCCATCCTCATCGACTGACACCGGTCAAACGTCACGGAAGCCTCATACACCTGCGGCTTTGCCTCAGACACGCACTCCGCGCATCCGTCTTGATCGAAAGAACCGCATACCACCGGCTCACATCGAAGCTGCCTCAACTCTGCAATCGGCTGCTGAATCAGCTTTCCATCCCGGACTGTCAGTTCCCGCGGAAGTGTCAGCGCATGCTGCCATCCGGCCTCTGTCGTCGGATTCGTATAATCCGCATCCGGAATGCCCATCCATCCGATCAGAATTCTTCTTCCCTGTTCATCCTGAAACGTCTGCGGTGCATAAAAATCAGTTCCGCGATCCAGCTGATGAATCTGCCGGATCCGATACTGGTCCGCAGCAAAGTTGCAATCCAGCTTCATCCAGACACACTGGTGCACATTCGCGTAGTCCACGCCCTGCTGCGCCACTCCCTGCGGACAGCAGGTGAGAAACATCTGTCCGTCGATTTCAAACAGATCCGGACATTCCCACATATAACCGAATTTTTCTTCCGTCATGATGCGGCTTTTAAACGTCCAGTGTTCCAGATCATCGGATTCATAGAGCAGCACCAGGCCTCTGCTTTCCCGGTCTCTGGCTCCCAAAACCATATAATAACGCGCACCGCGGCGGAATACCTTCGGATCCCGCACATGGCAGCTCATGTCTGCCGGATAATCTGCCGTCGTCATGAGAAGCTTCTTCCGGGAAAAATGATGTCCATCCCTGCTGACAACCTGAATCGTATTGCTTCCGCGCCCGGAATTGATGTAATCATAATCCTCCCGGTCAAAATACTTCAGATTGCCTGTGTAGAATACATACATCGTTCCATCTTCAACATAAGCGGAACCAGAATAGGCACCATGTGCATCCAGCTCCGAATCCGGATACAGAACCGGACCGTCATCCTCATAATGAATGAAATCCCTGGTTGTGAAATGTCCCCACAGCTTCAGCTCGCCGGTTGGCTCAAAGGGTGTATACTGGTAAAAAATGTGATACACACCGTTCAGCTGACAGAGTCCGTTCGGATCGTTCATCCATCCGGTTCTCGGCATCAGATGGAAATGAAGTCGCCTCGGGTCCTTCTCTGTCTGCTTACGATACTCTGTACTCTCTTTATACCAGTTTTCATAGTCTTTTGCAAAAACTTTTTCATATTTCCGAAACATATTTTACCTTCCTACTCCAGATGATATCGTTTCCAGAAAACAGCCGTCAAAGCTGCAGACACCACCATGGACAGCGCCAGACCGATTGCAAAGTTGCCATACGCTTCTGGTTTCATGGAAATAAATCCCGGAAGACCTGCCGCTCCCAGTGCCTGCGCCAGAACCTTTGTACCTGCGCAATACGCACTTCCTGCTGCGGAGCCGATAATCGCCGCATAAAACGGATATTTCAGTTTCAGAGTGACACCAAACATCGCCGGCTCGGTAATCCCCAGAAGTGCGGATATACCGGATGCAGAGCAGATGGACTTCATCTTTTCATTTTTCGTCAGGAATAATACGGTTATCACTGCCGCGCCCTGTGCCACATTGTTCATACTTGCAGTTGTAAAAATGAAGCTTCCCCCCGTATTTGCCATGTCTGCGATCAGCTGTGTCTCAATGGCAATGAAGCTGTGATGCATACCGGTCAGGCAGATCGGTGCGTATGCCAGTCCGAAAAGGCCGCCTCCGATAAATCCCAGCGTATTGTACAGCCAGGTAATCCCTGCTGCCAGCAGATTGCCCGCTTCACGAAGCACCGGTCCCACACAGATAAATGTCAGAAATGAAGTAATCATGATCGAAAGCAGCGGTGTGGTCAGATTGTCCAGCCAGGTTGGTGTCACCTTGTGCAGCTTCTTCTCGATATTCGCCAGAATAAAAGACACTGCCAGAACCGGAAGCACCGTTCCCTGATAACCGATTGCCGCAATCTTGAATCCCAGAATATTCCAGACCGGAGGCTCCGCCACACCGATACTGTAAGCATTCAGCAGATCCGGATGAACCATGATCATTCCCATCGCCGCACCCAGATACGGGTTGCCGCCGAACTTCTTTGCTGCACTGAATCCGATCAGAACCGGCAGAAAGGTAAACGGCGCATTGGCAAACGTATTCACAGCCGACGCCAGGCCGGACCAATGCGGATATAGCTGAATCAGCGACTGTCCGTGAAACAATCCGGAAGTCAGAATATTGTTGATTCCCATCAGAAGACCGCCTGCTACAATCGCCGGAATAATCGGAACAAAAATATCACTGAGCATTTTAACAAAGCGCTGCAGAAGATTGCCCTTCTTCTCCGGCTGCTCCTCTTCCTTCACTTCCGACGCTCCTGCTTCTCCCAACTGCTTCTGCACCTCGGCAAAAACCAGATTGACCAGTCCGGAACCAAAAATGATCTGGAACTGTGACTGCGTCAGAAACACTCCCTTGACCCCTTCAATATCACTGATAACCTCTTCGTTGCGCAGATCATTGTTTTTCAGCTGCAGACGCAGACGCGTCGCGCAATGTGCCGCGGATCTGATGTTTTCCTTTCCGCCTACATTCGCAATAACCTGACTTGCGATCTTTGCATAATCCATACCTTTTTCTCCTTCTCCTTAACCCGATTTACATGCTCTGTTTCGACTCCTGTTTTGGAATCGGTTCCATATTTGCATTATATTACTTTAAACTAATTTTGTCAATATATTTTTTGGAATCGGTTCCATTTTTTTAAAAAAAGAATCCGGTTCTATCTCCGGTTTTTCACACTTTTTCCTTCAATCAGCTCGAACCGGATCACCTGTTTTCCGGAAACCGGTTCTCCATTCAACAGCTTCAGAATGGTTTCCGCGCCCAGATATCCCATGGCATAAGAATCAAATTTCAGCGTGGTCAGCTCCGGACTGAGCAGCGTACTCTCCTCATATCCGCCAAAACCGACGACCGAGACATCCTCCGGAATCCGCAATCCATACTTCTGCAGTACCCGGTATGCACCGAATGCCAGGCGATCCGTCGAACAGATGATTGCATCCACCGTCCTGTCCTGTTCCAGAATCTCTCTGGCTGCCGCCTGTCCCCCCTGAAAGCTGTAATCACTCTTCACAATCAGAGGCTGATCTATACCACAGGCTTTTAACCCGTCCAAAATTCCCTGCTTTCTCTGAATTCCAACCGCAGCGTCTGTCTCATCCACACTGATCAGCGCCACACGCCTGTGGCCGCGCTCTCCGATATAGGTTCCCATGAATTTCCCCGCGCAATAATCATCATCCACGATGGAAATGCCGGTTTCACACTCCTGCGCAAGTACCACAATCGGTATCTCCGAAGCTTCCATCAGCCGCCGGTGCTCATCCGTGATCGCAATGGCACTGATCAGAATGCCGTCAACATTCAGCCGGATCAGTTTCTGAATATTCTGCAGTTCCAGCTCCACATCATGGTCCGAGCTGCGAATCAGCGTTGTATAATCCCGTTCTCTCAGATATCGGTCAATACTGGTCATAACGCGGCTCGTAATCTTGGAATTCAGCGTCGGAACCACCACTCCGATCAGATTGCTCTGTCTGGCATTGAGACGCGCAAAGGTATTCGGCTCATAATTGTATTTTTCAATTACTTTCTGAATCTTTAATCTCGTAGAGGGTTTGATACTGCCGCCGTTGAAATACCGGGAAACTGTGCTTTTGCCCACACCGGCCTGACTGGCAATATCATCCATGGTCATTTTCTTATTTGTCATGCTGATTTACCGCCTTTGAAACGATCTTTGCTTTTTAGAGTTTACCATGTTACAGGCATTTCCGCAACAAACATATCATACCTCTCTCCACAGCAAAGGCACTCATCCGTGAGTGCCTAACTTCTGTCAGTCCGGAAGTTCCAGCAGCGCTATGGTCTCCACATTTGCGGTCGAAGGGAACATGTCTACACAGCATACTTTTTTCACAACATAGCCGGCTTCCTGAATCGGAATCAGATCTCTTATCAGGCTGGTCGGTTTACATGAAATGTATACCATTCTTTTACACCGGAATGAGCCTACGATCTTCTCCAAAGCCTTCGGATGAATTCCGTCCCGCGGCGGGTCCAGAATTATGAGATCCGGCTTATCCTTCAGCTCATCAATCACCTTCAGCACATCTCCGGCGATGAACTCGCAGTTGTCAAGTCCGTTCAGAGACGCATTTTCCCGCGCTGCCTCCACGGCCTCTTCCACGATCTCCACACCGACAACCTTACTTGCCACCGGTGCGATAATCTGTGCAATCGTTCCGGTGCCGCTGTACAGGTCAAAGACCACTTTATCCTTTGTCTCACCTACATAACCACGGGCCGTCTCATACAGAACTTCTGCACCCAGAGAATTGGTCTGGAAGAAGGAAAACGGACTGATCCGGAACCGGAGCCCCAGAAGCTCCTCATAGAAATAATCCTTTCCATGAAGAATCACCGTCTCATCACTCTGTACCACATCGGCCTGACTGTCATTTTTAATATGCAGAATCCCGGCAAAGGTACCGGTAAGCTTCTGTTCCAGAAGCTGCTGCTTCCATCCGTCCAGAAGCTCCGCCTCGTTTTGGCAGCCCTCCGGAAGACAATCCGTCTGCGTTGATGTCACCAGTGCCACCAGAATCTCTCCGGTCTTTACCGCACGGCGCACCAGAAGATGACGCAGATATCCCACATGCTGCAGTTTCCGGTAGTATCCCACACCGCGCTCTGAAAAATAGCGCAGCGTCGTCTCCAGAATCCGGCAGAAATCCGGATGCACGATCCTGCACTCCGGTGTTGTCACGATATCATAAAAGCTGCCGCGCTTATGCATGCCCAGAGCAAGCGGACCGTCCTTATATTCGTCTCCAAATGAAAACTCCATCTTATTGCGGTATCCATCCGCAATCGGACTTCCCTTGATTCCTTCAAACACGTAAGAACTGCAGACGCTGTCCACCAGTTCCTTCACCTGCTGCTCCTTGATACGAAGCTGTTCTTCATATGGCAGGCTCTGATACAGACAGCCGCCGCAGATTCCAAAATGAGGACACACACCGTCCTCCGGTTTCCGCTCCAGCGGTGACGGTTCCAGCACCTCCAACAGGCGGCCTTCACATTTTCCATGACGCTTTTTATTGATGACAAACCGGACTTTCTGGCCCGGAATCGCATTTTTTACAATAATTTTCTCATCTTCCACATGGATAATTCCCTTGTTCGGGAATTCCATCCGTTCTGCTCTTGCTTCGCAAATATCACCTTTTTTCACAATTTCAGCTCCTTCAGTTCCTATGACACGAAACAAGCGTGCCTCAGTCCTGTGAGACACGCCTGATACTTTCTCTTTTCAACAAACGCGCGGTGACGCGCCATCGGTTCACTATTTCGCTTCGGTATCCTCTTCATCCTCAAAGAAATCGTCATCAAAATCATCATCGAAGTCATCTTCAAAATCCTCCAGATAATCCGGAGTGAAGAAGCGGTATACTCCATACGCGATCGCAGCCACTGCCGCTACAACACCGATAATGGCAAGTATCCAGAGGATACAGTTCTTCTGTTTGTCTTCTTCCTCTTTTCTGTGTAAGAATTCGTTCAGTTTGGTAGAGTTCATGATCTCCTCAACACGGCTAAGAGCATCTTTGCCCATAGTATCAAATCTGTTCATACGTTCACGTCCTTTCCATCATCGTGGCACACTTTCCTATGCATTACCCTGATTATATCATTCTTTTCTTGTTTTTACTATCCTATTTTATTCAAATTTTGATTTTTTATGCCGCTCTGCCGAAATCAGATCTTCTGCAGTTTTGCAAAAGATGCCAGCATCCGCTTCACTCCGGCCTGATCGAAATCCACCTGAACTTCATAGTCCTTCGTCCCGTCCTGAATACGCAGTACCGTACCTTCGCCGAATTTGACATGACGGACACGATCTCCCTCCCGATAATCCAGCGACGCCGATTTTTCTACCGTAAATGCCTTGCCGAAGGACGGCTTCATGCCGAACTGGCTGACTCCCAGATTTTTCTGATTCTGTTTCCACAAAACTCCCGGCTTCTCCTGTCCCTTTTCGTCATGAGACACACTTTTCCCAAGATGAGGTTCCAGTTTCTTTACGTCCAGCAGCTCCTTCGGAATCTCATCCACAAAACGGCTCACTTTCGAATATCGCGTCTCTCCGTTGACCATGCGCAGGCGTGCAGCCGTGATCACCAGCCGCTCTTTCGCACGGGTGATACCCACATAACAGAGGCGGCGTTCCTCCTCCAGCTCCGTGCGGTCGTCCGACATGATCGACATGCTGCTCGGAAACAGCCCGTCTTCCAGTCCGCTCAGATACACCACCGGGAACTCCAGCCCCTTGGCACTGTGCAGTGTCATCAGCGTGACACGGTTTTCTGATTCATCCAGACGGTCCACATCCGCCACCAGAGCTACCTCTTCCAGGAACTCATTCAGATCCGGATGTTCGCTGTTCTCACTGTAGCTGACCGCCTTATTGATCAGCTCGTCAATGTTTTCCAGCCGGGTCTTCGATTCAATCTCGCCTTCCGTCTCCAGTTCTTCCCGATAGCCGGTCTCATCCAGAATATCTTCTATCAGATCCCGCAGGCTGTAATCTTCGTCAGCCATCCGGTCACGGAATGACTCGATCTGATCCACAAACCCCCTGATCTTTCCTGCCGCCTTCCCCAGTCCGGATATGGCTGCCGCACGTGCGCAGCCGTCATAGAAACTCATCCCCTCCGTGGAAGCCCAGGCAATCACCCTGCCGATCGATGTGGCTCCGATTCCGCGCTTTGGCACATTGATGATCCGCTGCACCGCAAGATCATCCTGTCCATTGGCAATCGTCTTCAGATAGGCCAGAATATCCTTGATTTCCCTGCGCTGGTAGAAATTAACACCTCCCACCAGCCGATAGGGAACATTGTGCGCAATGCATTTTTCCTCCAGGAGACGGGACTGCGCATTGGTCCGGTAAAGCACCGCATAGTCCTGATAGGGACGTCCTTCCGCCAGAATATCCCGGACAATGCCGTCTGCCTCCTCATAGGCCTGCTCATACTGGCGGAATACCACCGGCGCACCTTCCCCGTTGGCTGTCCACAACGTCTTGTCCCTGCGTCCCTGATTGTTGCGGATGACCGCATTGGCTGCATCCAGAATGTGAGACGTGGAACGGTAATTCTGCTCCAGCTTGATCACCTTCGCACCGGGAAAAGTCTCTTCAAACTCCAGGATGTTGCTGATATTCGCTCCCCGGAACCTGTAGATCGACTGGTCGTCATCACCCACAACACAAAGATTCCGGTATTTGCCTGCCAGCAGAGAGATCAGCTGAAACTGTGCTGTATTGGTATCCTGATACTCGTCCACCATGATATAATGAAACCGCTCCTGATAATACTCCAGCACCTCACGGTCCGCGCGGAACAGATCCACCGTTTTAAAAATCAGATCATCAAAATCCAGCGCATTATTCTTCTTCAGTTCATCCTGATAGCTCTGATAAACTTCAGCGATCTTGCGCATTCTCCAATCTCCCTGTGCATTCAGGCGAAATTCCTCGGGGCTGATCAGCTCATTCTTCGCATTGGATATCGCTGTCAGCATCGCTCGATCGCGGAACTGCTTCGGATCCAGATCCATTTTTTTCAAAATCTGCTTCATCAGAGTCTTCTGATCATCGGTATCGTAAATCGTAAAGTTCGTATGATAGCCAAGCCGGTCGATAAACCGTCTCAGGATCTTCACACAAGAGGAATGGAAGGTGCTGACCCAGATGCTCTCCGAGCCGAAACCGACCAGGTTGTCCACCCGTTCCCGCATCTCGCCTGCCGCCTTGTTGGTAAAAGTGATCGCCATAATATTCCAGGGATTCACTTCTTTCTCCTCGATCAGATATGCTACCCGGTGTGTCAGTACCCGGGTTTTACCGGAGCCGGCGCCCGCCAGAATCAGAAGCGGCCCCTCCGTATCAAGCACAGCTTCCAGCTGTTTCGGGTTTAATGTATCATATGCTGCCATTTATGTTTTCCTTTCCATCCGGCAAGGCTCACGCCCGCCTCGCCAAGTGTCCCCAGTATACCATAAAATCAGGACTGCCGCAAACGGTTATAAAAATGATTCATTCGCATCCTTTTCCCGCTTGCCATCTAGTTTTGAATACTATATAATAGAGCAAAGAGGTGACAATATGAAAACAAACAACGAAAGATTAGCTGATATCCTGCAGCGTCTTGATTCCATATCCTATGTAAAGCTGGAAAAAATACCGGAGATTGATCTCTACATGGATCAGGTAACTTCCTTCATGGAAGAGCATCTGAAAAAAGCAAAAAGGAATCCGGAAGACAAGGCTCTGACCAAAACCATGATCAATAACTACGCCAAGAACAATCTTCTTCCGCCCCCGGTCAAGAAAAAGTACTCCAAAGAGCATATCCTGCTGCTGCTGTTCATTTACTATTACAAGAATCTTCTTTCTTTCAACGATATTGAACAGCTGTTCAAGCCGCTGACTGCCCGTCACTTTCATCCGGAGTCGGAGCTTCCGCTGAGCGAGGTCTATCAGGAAGTCTTCTCCCTGGAGAAAGATCAGATGGACCGTCTGAAAGAGGATGTAAAAGCAAAATTTGAAGCATCACTCAGTACCTTCTCTGATGCAGAGGGTGAGGACCGGGAGTATCTTCAGCTTTTTGCCTTTATCAGTGCGCTTTCTTTTGATGTCTATCTGAAAAAGCAGATGGTGGAAATGATGATTGATCAGCTTCGCGAGGAAGACCCCGATACTTCCGGCAAAAAGAAACACTGACAGCAAAGATGGCCTGTCCGCGATCCGATCGCGGCAGACCATCTTTTTATACTGTTCTGTTTTCCTTTGTCATGACTCCTGTCTCTGATCCGGTTCCGATGCCGCCTCTGCCAGTCTGGCAAATACCATGTCATACCCGTCATTGCCATAGTTCAGCGAACGGTTCACGCGGCTGATCGTAGCCGTAGATGCACCCGTTTTCTCGGCAATCTCCAGATAGGTCTTCTTCTCCCGCAGCATCTTCGCCACCTCATAGCGCTGCGATAAAGACAGCAGTTCATTCACCGTGCATACGTCCTCAAAAAAACGGTAACACTCATCTGCGGTTTTCAATGTAAGAATTGCCTGAAATAGATGATCTACCGCTTCCGTCTTAATTTTTTTATTCATAAACAGGATCCCCTTCTTTTTATTTTCCTGATAGTGATCATATGCGCCATCTTCAACAGTTTATCACAGTAAATTCATAAAGTCCAGCACTGTTTTCAAAAGCCGTCTCATGCTATGCTTACAGCATAAACTTCTCAACCACATGCGCTACCCCGTCTTCATTATTCGAACAGGTAATATAATCGGCAGCTTTGCGGAGCGGCAGGACGGCATTGGCCATAGCCACACCCAGACCGGCATACTGAATCATCGTCAGATCATTATACCCGTCTCCGCAGGCAATGATCTCCTCCCGTCCGATTCCAAGATAACGCAGCAGCGCATCCAGGCTCTGTGCCTTATCAATCCCTTTCGGAAGAATCTCCAGGAAAAACGGTTCCGAACGATATACGCTGAGGCTGCCGCCAAGAGCTGCTTTGACCCGACCCTCCACTGTCGCAAGGTAATCTCCGTCATCCGTCATAATCATCTTCGGCACCGCAAAATCAAGATAGGCAGCCAGATCCTCCACCTGCTTGATCTTCATGTGGCTGATTCTCGACTCCAGCTGTACATATTCCGATTCCTGATCGTTGGTAATAATCTTCTCATCCTGATACGACATCAGGACAACGCGTTCCCGAGCAGCAAGCTCTACAATCTTTGCATTAACCTCCACCGGAAGCTTCTTCTGGAATACGACCTCTCTGGTCCGGCAATTCATAATAATGCCGCCGTTAAACGACAAAATATAACTGCCATACCGTTCCAGCTCCAGTTCCTCGGCAAGCGGTACCACACCATACGTCGGGCGGCCGGAAGCAAGCACTACAATCTTGCCTCTCTTCTGCGCCTCCATCAGAACCTTCTTGGTATGCTCTGTAATCACCTTGTCCCGATTGGTAAGCGTCCCGTCCAGATCCAGCACAATCATTTTATAATTCATCAATCAAACACTCCCCATATTCTTTCTATCCGTTATCATAACACAAAAACAGACAGAAGTCTATTTAAGAAGCTTTCTGTCTGTTTCTTTCGTCACATTTTTTCTTCCGCAGCCGCTGCTTGTGGTTCCTCAAGCTTGACAAACACCGGATGATCCAGCGCCTCTTCTGCAATTGCCACACAGTTATCGGCGATTCGGTCCATATTATAAAGGACTCCGGAAAAATCCGCCGTCAGCGAGGCATCACAGATCTGCTGCTCCACACGTTCCAGATGTGCCTTATTGAACTGCTTCTGAGCCTTTCTCATCCGGTTGCGTTTCTTCATGACCCTTCTTGCGGTCTCCAGATCACCGGTGTGAACCACTTCCAGTGACTGCTCAAACAGAGTTTGAAGCAGTTCAAAACAGTGATTCAGTTCTGTCGCGGCCTCCTGTGAGAGCGTCTTTCCCTCCTCCCGCATACGGTTCATGACCGCCGCAATCTCGCTGCAGCGTGCCGTGATTCGTTCCAGGTTGTTAGCAGCCACCAGAAGCGCTGCCGTCTGCTCTGACTGCGTTTCAGTCAGGGCACCGCTGGAAAACATTCTTGTAATATAGGATGTGATTTTCTCCTGAAGCTTTCCCACCGTATCGCAGCTTTCCTGAAACTGAGCAAACGCCGTCCCCGGCTCTGTACCGGACACCATAGCAGGAGCCTGATGCAGCATGGAAGAAGCAAGACCCGCACAGTGTTTGATTTCCTCAGACACCAGGTACATGGCTGCAACCGGCTGTCCCAGCACATTATCATCCAGAAATTTCGGCTGAAATGCCTCATTTTCCATCGGATCCTTCCCACGCACAAGCGCGGTCACAATCTTCACCATCATCGGAATCATAGGAAGCCATATCAGCGTGCAGACCAGATTGAACATTGTGTGCGCATTCGCAATCTGACGGGAAATGACATCTACCTCATTTCCTTTCGGAGAAATCGCCCTTACGATTCCCGCTACCACCGGAATCAAGCATGCAAACACCACGCTGCCGCTGATATTAAAGATGCTGTGCGCCACTGCCGTCCGCTTCGCATTTTTTGACTGACCGATGGAAGCCAGCAGTGCCGTAATCGTCGTACCGATATTGTCTCCCAGCAGAATCGGGATTGCTCCGGCAAGCCCGATCACACTGCTTACTCCGTCCGGCCCCGCCTGGGATGCAAAATTCTGCAGCACCGCAATCGTCGCAGAACTGCTCTGTACAACCACAGTCATGCCTGCCCCCAGCAAAATTCCCAGTGCAGGAAGCTCGGATACCTTTGCCATCAGATCCGTAAAAATCGGATGAACGGCCAGCGGCTTCATCACGCTTCCCATGATTTCAATTCCTTCAAACAGCAGTCCAAAAGAAAAAATTACCATTCCGATATTTTTCACTTTTTCTTTTTTCGAAACAAAATTCATCAGAAAGCCCACAAATATAATCGGATAGATATAATCGCTGATTTTAAATGCCATCAGCTGTGCCGTCATGGTCGTACCGATGTTCGCACCGAAGATAACCGAGATTGCCTGCGGAAGGCTCATCAGCCCTGCGCTTACAAAACCGATCACCATCACCGTCGTGGCCGAGCTGCTCTGCAGCACGGCTGTAACCAGAGCACCAGCCAACGCTCCCATCACCGGATTCTTCGTCAAAAACTCCAGAATCCGTTTCATTTTCTCTCCTGCCGCCTTCTGCAGCGCATCACTCATACTGTTCATTCCGAACAGAAACAGTGCCAGTCCCCCAATCAGCCCAAACAGTACCTTTGTCATTTCGCTCATGTTCATTCCCCTTGATTTTTCATAGATTTCACATGGTTTTCTCTTGGTTTACACGGATTTTATCCATTTTTATCTTAGCAGAAAGAAAATATCCTTCTATCGTTACTATGATAAATCTATGTTAAATCTATGTAAAATCTCAGATGAGCGTCATTCCTCTGTGCAAATCACACCCTCCACATACTTGCGCCCCATATCATGACGCAGCTTTCGATTTTCAACCGTGTCGAAGATAATGGAGAAGTCATAATCTTCCGGATACAGTTGATCTGCCGCCACCAGAAGCTTCACCCGTTTGTGGTTGATCCAGATTTTTCTTCCCGGAAGCTGGACTCTCAGCACCCCCTTGTCATTAGCTTCCTCACAGACAATCCCGATTTTCCTGTCCGGATTTACCATCACGCTGTCACCGCGATGAAAGCCGATCTCCTTCGCCTGTTTCACCTGTTTATTCCGGACAATCCGGGGCGCTGCCTTCTTTTTTAAATCCCTGGAAGAATCTGACAACAGATCTGCCAGCTCCCGTTCCGGCATTCTCCCGTTTTCTGTGTTCTTACCGCCGTACGCTGCCTGAGCCGCCCGCCGGATCATATGAGACGGCATTCCCAGCCGTTTTGCAATATACAGGGCACAGCTTTGACCTGCCTCCCCGATCACCATCCGGTACAGCGGCTTTAAGCTGTCCGCGTCAAAGGTCATCCGGGCATTCACAATCCCATCCTCCTGCTCCGCATAAGTCTTGACCTCCGGATAATGCGTTGTCACGAGGAAAAGGGCTCCGCTCTTTTTCAGTTCCTCCAGAACGGCAACCGCGATTCCCATCCCTTCCTGCGGATCCGTACCGGAGCCCAGTTCATCCATAATGACAAGACTTTCCCGGTTGACCCTCTGAAGGATATCCAGAACCTTGGTGATATGCGCAGAAAATGTAGACAGGTTCTCCGACAGATTCTGTCCGTCACCAATGTCACACAGAAAATTGCTGCACATGCAGATCTCCGCTCTTTTGCACGGTACATGCAGTCCGCACTGCGCCATCATGCAGCACAGTGCCACCGTCTTGATCGCCACTGTTTTTCCTCCGGTATTCGGTCCTGTAATGACGATGCCCTGAACCGGATTTCCATGCACCTCATAACCGATCTGAAACTGCAGCGGCACGCAGCTTTCCCGCTCCAGCAGAGGATGTCTGGCATCCTCCAGACAGATGACCCTTTCCGGAACAATATTCGGTTCCACAGCATCATACTCCAGACTCAGTTTCCCCTTGGAAAACGCAAAATCCAGTTTCTCCATGGTCCGGATGTCCTGCCGGAGCATCTCCGCACAGGATTCCACCTGCACCGTAAGCGTATAAAGAATGCGTCTGACCTCATTTTCCTCATCCATGCGAAGCTGCTGCAGTTCTTCGTAATATTTTGCGGAAGCCGCCGGCTCCATAAACAGGGTGCTGCCCGTAGCGGATTTATCAATCACACTTCCCTCAATCCGGGAACAGTAGTCCTTTTTCACCGGAATACAGACATGACCGCTGCGAAAGGTGCTGAAGCTGTCCGACATGCACTCCCTGTGGCTGCGCATCACCTGCTCTGCCTTCTCCCGCATCTTTTCTTCACTGCGCAGCATATCCCGGCGAATGTCATACAGAAACTCTGAGGCGCGGTCCGCCACCTCATCATGGAAAACAGCCGCACCAATCGCTTCCTTCAGCACTTCCAGGTCATCCAGGTTTTCCTCATAGTAAGCCAGAGAATTGTCATAGGCTTTGCCATGTTCCAGATACTGCTTCATACGCGCCACCGCCACCAGCGCATACTTCACCTGGTCCAGCTGATGTGCCGCCAGACACTCACCACGGGATGCGGTCAGAAGAATCTCCTCCATCCCGTTCAGGCTGACAAGCGGCGGATTGCCGCACTTTTCCAGAAGCTGCCTGGCTTCCCCTGTTTCTCTCAGCCGAGCTGCCAATTCCCGTTCAGACAACATCGGAGCAGCCTCCGTGATCATCCGCTTCGCCGCCTCTGTGACAGCAAACTCCATCCATTTTTGCTTTATCTGATCAAATTCTAAAATCCGTTCTTCCCGATTCATTGTTTCCTCCACGAAAATCCATCCTTTATGATCCAAGTTCCGTTGATTTCTTTTATCGGATTGAGAGGAATCTGCAAAAAAAATGACATGACTGTACTGTCATGCCACATTCGCCTGTTTCACTATATCCGGATCTATGAGACACTTTGTAAGTCAGATGCACCGGCCACGCAAACGCAGCCGATGTCAGGACAGACTTCTCCCTGTCGTATCAACCGGGATGGTCCGCGCTGCAGTGATTCAGTTTGCAGAGTCCTCTCTTCTTACAATGCTCGTCATAAAATCCTCCTGAATTTTCTATACAAAATCATAACACAAGGATGCGGGAAGTGTCAATATCCCGCCGCAGGGTTGAAAACTTCTTCCGTCCATGCACCACACACCAAAATCCTAATACACTGTATTATTAAGATTTTCATCAGGAGGATTCTATGAAAAAAACATATCATCCTTTCTTTCGCAGACTGGTTTGCCTCGGTCTGCCCGCTGCGCTCAGCCTCTCTCTTCTGACCGGCTGCCAGACCGGCACTTCCGGCGAAAAGCTGACTCCGGTCACATTGAACGAGGTCGCCCACTCTATCTTCTATGCGCCGCAATACGCCGCGATTGAGCTTGGATATTTTAAAGACGAAGGCATCGATCTGACTCTTGTCAATGGTGCCGGTGCCGACAAAGTCATGACGGCCCTGATCTCCGGCGATGCGGATATCGGCTTCATGGGTTCAGAAGCCAGCATCTACACATATGCCGGCGGTGCAGAAGACTATGCCGTCAACTTTGCCCAGCTGACCCAGCGTGCAGGCAACTTTCTCGTCGGAAGACAGCCGGATTCCGATTTCCGCTGGGATAAACTGCGCGGTACAAAGGTTCTTGGCGGACGCGCAGGCGGCATGCCGCAGATGGTATTTGAGTATATATTAAAGAAAAACGGCATCGACCCAAAAACTGATCTGACCATCGATCAGAGCATCAATTTCGGTCTGACCGCCGCCGCTTTTACCAGCAACGACGCAGATTATACCGTGGAATTTGAGCCCTTTGCCACCGGACTCGAACTGGAAGGGAACGGATATGTGGTGGCTTCTCTGGGTACAGATTCCGGATATGTCCCCTACACGGCTTACTGTGCCAGACAGAGCTACATGAAATCCAACCCGGAAATCATCCAGAAGTTCACCAACGCCATCCAACGGGGTATGGATTATGTAAACTCGCACTCTGCGGAGGAGATTGCAAAAACGATCCAGCCCCAGTTCAAGGAGACCCCGCTGGAAAATATCACAGTGATTGTCGAGCGGTACAAATCCCAGGATACCTGGAAAGAAAATCTGGTTTTTGAAAAGGAAAGTTTTGAACTGCTGCAGAACATTCTGGAAGAAGCCGGAGAACTGCCGAAGCGGGTGCCATATGAAGAACTGGTAACGACCGAATTTGCGAAGAAAGCGATTCCTTCCTCTTGACAATTTACTCCATGGCTACATCATGATTTATGTTTCCCGGGGGCAGCGGGCGCCGCAAAAAACTGCCCCCAGCATCTCATACTTATATTCTGCAGCAATCATTCTCTGGATATCTATGGCACAGTCTGGTTCTATTCGTATCGTCTGTGGCATATTTCCAGAAATTTATTTCTTGATTATTTCATAATCTCCGGTTTCCAGCCGTTGTTTAAACCAGCCGGTAAAGGTATCAATACTATGATCACGCATATCCTCGCGTTCATTTAAACGTTCATAAGTGACGTCCATTTCCCAGTTCATTTTCAATTCTTTCTCTGTGAGAACATTTCCTGTAAGTATATTTTTCACTATCATATTAATCTCCATCTACTGTTCTTCCATCCATGGATTTTCCTCCGGCACAAGTTTACACCGGACCGTATGCCTCGCACTTCCATTGTAGGTACAGGTAAACAAGGTCAAATCCCATTCTCCTGCCACCATTTCCTCCACGCCCTGTGTGTCAATCACTTCGGTTCCGGAAACCTCATACACAAACCGGTTTCCCTCCATATCCGTGAACATTACCGGATCCCCGGGCACCAGTTTCCGGATATATCGGAAATGATTTTTATAGCTGTGTCCGGATATGATCAGATCTCTTGTATAGACCGAACCGATGTACCGGCAGGGGGCAATCTTCAGCCGTTCCTCATTCCATTCACTGATCACAGGAAGTTTTAAGGATAACGTGGGAATTTCCACCACGCCGATATATTCCTGGCCGTCAATCATGCGTACCGTCATCTCCGGTTCGGAATTCTGTGCAGATTCCTGCGGCGCTTCCGGCTGTTCCTCCATGTTTTCTGCTTCCGGATATGGCGCGGATTCTTCCCAGACATATTCCGTTGGTATCACTTCCGTAACCAGGGCCAGAGCTTCATTTGCATTTCTGGCGGCCTGATACTCTCCCCACAGGTTATACCCGGTAAGGAAAAGGGCTGCTGCAGTCAGCAACAGCCCCAATGCCATACATAGTGTTCCGTTTCTTTTAAATCTCTTCATCTTCGCTGTTTCTCCGACCTTTGACAAAGCCAACCACAAACATCATAATGCCTGCCAGAGCCAGGATCGGTACCAGCCACCAAAGCGTACCGGTCTGCGGAAGTGCAAGAGGAATATCAAACGGCAGAATCGTGGTTGTCGGAACTTCCGGATCTGCGATCTCCGTCACGCCCGGGCCGCCGACTGTGGTAGCGCCGCCCGATGAGGAGCTGGAACCACCACCGCCTCCGCCGCCGCTGCTCTTCGTATAACTGTTGCTGAAGGAGGCAGAGCCGGACTTCTCATTCACATTATTGACATAGACGATTGTGGTTGCCTCCAGACCGCCATTTGCCGCATTGGTAACCGAAACGGTCATTTGATAAACCGTGCTGTCATAGGTACCTCTGGAATGCGTCCCCTTCTCCTGGTGAATGGTATAGTGATAAATACCTAATTGGGGGAAAGCAATCTTGCCAAGGTTCTGGGTTTTTGCCCCGCTTACCGTCATGGTGTATGTTCCGTCTGTGCTTCCTTCCGGCATCGGGCAGTCCGCATCCACTGCCTTCAGAACGACCTTGTAATCTTCTGTCGGCTTATAGCTGGAAGAAATGCCGATGGTCACCGGAACCTCCACCACAGGCACATCCTCTGCGCATGCTGCCATAGAAAATACCGGCATGCTCAGCGCCATGGTCAACAGAATGGAAATTGCCCCCTTAACTATTTTTCTCATATTCATTCTCCTCCTATCTGCTGGAACGCGGTTTCATTTCCGTGAGTACAATGGTTCTTGCATCGGTAAACTCAGAAGAACAGGTGGAAAGCAAAAGCAGCTGTTTTTTTCCATCTGACTGTCTGAGCTCCGAAATCTTATCCTCATCATAAT
>JALFHZ010000240.1 GCA_022776445.1 Lachnospiraceae bacterium | reverse complement strand
GTATGTACGGTGATCGGTTTCCCGAACGGATATCAGACGACAGCCGTGAAGGAATTTGAGACGAAGACAGCGCTGGAAGATGGTGCTGACGAGATCGATATGGTGATCAATCTCGGTTGGGTGAAGGACGGCAGGTATGAGCTGGTGGAACAGGAGATCCGCACCTTGAAGCGGGCATGCGGAAGCAAGATCCTGAAGGTGATCATCGAAACCTGTCTGCTTACGGATGATGAAAAGATCCGCATGTGTCAGGTTGTGACAGATGCCGGGGCAGATTTTATCAAAACATCGACCGGATTTTCCAAGGCCGGGGCGACCTTTGCGGATATCCGCCTGTTCGCGGAACACGTGGGACCGGAGGTGAAGATCAAGGCGGCCGGAGGAATCAGTTCCCTGGAGGATGCAGAAGAATTTCTGAAGCTGGGGGCAGAGCGTCTTGGCACCAGCCGTATGGTAAAACTGGTGATCGAAAACAAATAAAAAAATTTTGTGATTGTTGTATAAACAGAAAAGGAAAGGGGATAATGAGAGTATACCAAAGAAAAAAGAAATACTTATCCTCCCCTTTTTGACCGGCTTCGATGCAAAGGTGCATCGGAGCCGGTTTTTTCTTTGTAAAATTAAGATAATTATTTTTGTTGAGTTTCATGAAGAGATGTCTCAAATGCGTTATAGTTCACACAGTTCATAGCACTTTGCTATTATGAATATCTGAGTGAACAGATACGGCTCACGAAAGAATTTCTTGCATCCCAGCTTATGGCAAAGCGATGGACCACAGAGATTACTGAGAGGGATCGTATGTTCCTTGAGAGACTGGGTGTACCTTCTTTCTGAGGTTTTGAGTAAATATTATCCAACTTTTAGGATATCATCAGCGGGGACGAGATCACACCGTATCTGGTTTTTATGAACAGCCATGACGGGACAGGGGCCATCAAGGTAGCTATGACTCCGATCCGCGTTGTCTGCCAGAACACGCTGAACCTTGCCCTGTCTACGGCAAAGCGGAGCTGGTCTACAAACCATACCGGCGATATTAATGGAAAGCTGGAAGATGCCCGTTATACGCTGCTCTATGCGGATAAATACATGGCGGAGCTGTGGAAAGCGATCGATGCCATGAACCGGCAGAAGCTTTCTGACCGTCAGGTCTATGGGTATATTGATGCGTTGTTTCCATTATCGGAAACAGCAACGGAGACGCAGAAGAAGAACCTGATGCGTATGAAAGAAGATATGAAAGTGCGTTATTTCGACGCACCGGATTTGCAGAACGTCGGTAAAAATGCCTATCGTTTTGTAAATGCTGTCAGTGATTTCGCTACCCATGCGAAGTCATTACGGGAGCGTTCCAATTACAGGGAGATCCTGTTTGGACGTACCGTCGATGGGAATGCGATGATTGATCAGGCATATGAGTTAGTGCAGGCTGCGTAAAATATAGTAGAAGGATGGTGGAGATTTTGCTATAATATCAGTAGTAAGAAGGAAGGTGATGCATATGCCAGATTGTATGAGGAATATTTTAAACCAATATGCAAAAGAGGTGTTGCAAGTATACGGGAAATCTTTACAGTCTGTAATCCTATATGGTTCGTATGCCAGGGGAGATTTTACAGAAGACTCCGATGTAGATATCATGATTCTGGTAGACTTGCCGGAAGAAGGAATCAGGGATCACCGTGAACAGTTATCAGCGGTTACTTATGATTTCAATATGGAACATGATGTGCAGATTATGCCGATCGTGAAAGAAAAGGAACAGTTCCAGTACTGGCTGCCAGTTTACCCGTTCTATCAGAATGTGAAAAAGGAAGGGGTGAATTTGTATGCCACATGATGATGATTTAAAAAATCGGGCATTGGAGTTAGCCATGTACCGCCTGAAAGTTTGCCAGGAAGACCTGGAAGTGGCAAAAGATAATTTTAGCAAGAACTATTTCCGTGCTGCGAATAACCGAGCTTATTATTCTATTTACCACGCGATTACTGCGGTATTGGCGATGGAAGGGAAAGCTTTTAAACGCCATAAAGATACCCTTGCATATTTTAACAAAGAATACGTAAAAAACGGGATATTCCCCCGGGAACTGGGGCACCAGATCAGTGTTGCGGAAGAAGTGCGCCATGCCAGTGATTACGATGAATTCTATATTGCTTCGAAAGAAGAGTGCGAGCGGCAGATTAAATGTGCTGGCACTATATTAGAAGCTGTCAGGAAGTATCTTCAGACAAAGTGATATGCGGGATGCAATGGCAGATAAACTGAATCGGGGCTTGTTCCCAGAACTGAAAAATACCCAGATCTTTATGGAAACATGCACTATATTAAATGATACCTTGTCTTGGAACTTAGCGGGAAACCGTGATTCCAGCAGATGCATTGATATTGACCCGGATGTATTGTACCACCTCCCGGAAGTGGAGGAACAAGTTGATATAAAATAATGGACAGATCGTAGGAGTATCCGATAGAGGGTACTCCTTATTTTTATTCGAAAAATGGAGGAATTACATGAAAAATGAATCACAGGAAGAAAGATTGGAACGTATGATGGCGCGACCGATTCCCAAAAAGAAAATCGGGGTCGTAAGGCTTCAGATGGTAAAAGAGAGCCAGACCTTGTACGGGATGAGAAGGTTTTCCAATCCGAAAGAGGCTGTGCAGATGGTTCGACCACTGTTCCAGATGGCAGACCGTGAAATGGTGTTGGTATTGTCCCTGAATGCTAAGCTGGAACCGATGGCGTTGGAAATTGCAGTTGTAGGAGGCGTAAGTACCTGTTATCTGGATTTAAAGAGTATTTTCAAGCACGCACTGCTCAATAATGCTTCCTATATTGTGTGCTTTCATAATCATGTATCCGGTTATGCGGAACCGAGCGATGCAGATAAAATCCTGACGGAGCGGATCAGTCATGCAGTGCATATCCTGGAGCTTCCGCTGATTGATCATATTATAGTAGGCGACAGGGGCTTTTTCAGTTTCCGGGAGGAAGGATTGATTACTCTGGATGAAAGGGACTGCTATGCAGCAGAGTGAAACAATGGGGAAAATGATGGAGGGTAGATAAAATGCAGATTAAAAGAGTTTAATGGTTTAGACAGAAATTGTTTTAACTGGATATGAATCATAAAATAACGACTTCTGTCAAAACCTCCCCTTTTTGACCGGCTTCGATGCAACGGTGCATCGGAGCCGGTTTTTTGGTGTGCCCGGCGAGCGTACGTTCAAACGAGTGAAAGTCCCCGACTCGCCCGGCAGTGTCTGGCCTGCAACGCTGGATGATGAAAGAACTTCTTGTCCATTTGGATGAACTCAACATTCATATCAAAAATCTGGATGACAAAATCGATAACTTCATGAAACCAGAAGAAAAGCAGGCTTCGCAGGCAATTCAGAATGTGACCGGCATAGGGAATACCAGTGCGCAGGCTATCATTTCCGTCATAGGTGCTGACATGAATCGATTTCCCGCGGACAGACATATTTCTTCCTGGGCAGGATTATGTCCCGGTGATAACGAAAGTGCCAAAAAGAGAAAGTCTGGTAAGACCCGAAAAAGAAATGTGCTCTTACGAACTACGTTAATCACTTGTGCACATCGTAGGTTAAAGCGTGCATATGTGGCAGTGGCTCATTCCATGCTGATTGCAATTTACCATATCCTCAAGGATGGTGTCATTTTCAAGGATCTGGGAGCCGATTATTACAATCAATTTAACAAGGAACGTAAGATAAATGCGTATCTTAAAAAGTTAAAAGCACTTGGCTGGGAAGCCCCGTAGCAACAGCATAAGCCTGTCAGTTAAGCTCAAAAAATGTTTAAAAGCTTGATAGGGGGAGTTTGCGCTTTTTTGGTTATCCGATCGTTTTTGTTTTATAGTAACATTCCTGACTTTTGGCGATTTGTGTGTATATATTTATGAATGCTGCGGGTTAAGCCGATTCAGCAGAAAGTCCTTTGCTTCCTGCACATTTCCAAACACATTTTCCCCATGGCACAAATACACGGCACATTCTGTCCATTCCTCCAATGTGCAATCTTCCGCAGGAATCTTTTGCACCTCATAAAACAACTTGTATTGTGGGTGCAATCCCAAATCGGATATATTGCATTGTAATTTGTACGCCAAATAATCAATCATATGTATTTTCATCTATATTTTCCTCTCTTTTCTTATCTGCTCGAAAGTATTTTTCCAGAATCGGTTCGAAGTATTTTTCTTCTGCGCTAATCCTTGCTTTAATGGCATCCTCTTTCATCAACCTTGTAAGCAGCGTTCCTTGATAGAAGCCAGCGCACTCTCTGGATCTTTTGGTATTCAATCGGTTTGCGCAGTTCTGGCAACTACAGAGGTCTGGATTGGTCAGCGTGTCCATAGCCTTATACACGATCGCTCCGCAGACACACCGACACCCCAAAAGGGGAACGGTACTTAAGCCCCAAGACCAACTCTCTGACATCATGACCTTCTAAAAAAGGGAGTATGAATATTGACCATGAAGTATTTCACTTCATGGTCAATTACAAAAGTAAGACACTTTACAAAAAAACAACCAATTCCGTAACAGAAATGGGTTGTTCTTTTGCATTCTTATTCTAATTCAACCCTTATACGGGTAATTTTACAACTATTTATTTTTAAAGACAACCCGTATACGGGTATAAATATCATCTATCTCTGCTAACATAATATTAACCCGAGTAAGGGTAATATTAATAATGGGACTAATGAATATGGAATACTCAGATTTATATGTAATGCGAATCAAATCTCTCTGCAAACAACATGGAATAAGCATTAATAAATTATCTACCATGAGCGGTATTAAACAATCTACTTTAGACAATATCGTTAGAAGACAAACACATAATCCAAAAGCAAAAACTCTTCATAAAATTGCGATTGCTTTTAACATGACCTTATCAGAATTTCTTGATTTCCCTGAATTAAATGCATATTGTTTTGAAGATGATAGCGATGAATAATCCTTCTTTTCAATCGCTATCATCTTTTGATCTTTTTTCCGAATGTTCAGATAAAAGATCGAACGCTGGTTCCTGACCCTCCGCATGCAATACCTTACTCCGATCCGTTTACTGAACAAACAGAAGAACGCCCTCGTGAAACGGGAACGTGTCCGTTTAAGTGATGGAGATGAAAAGACGTGCTCTTGATAAACTCAAAGGAACTGATGCAAAAGAGGCAGTTGAGAAGGTCGCGGTCAGCCATACATGAAACCACCAAAGGCAGGATCGCCACAATGAATCATTTTTTTACATTTAGGTGCAAGGAGGGATGACAAATCTGTCACAGATTGCGGCAATTCGCAGCCGCGCAGGCCAGTCTCAGAAATTCCGCCATCTCTCGAGTCACCCATTTGTCCTTGTGGTACACCATCTGACGCCAGATGCGCAGGGAGAAGTCTTTGACATCCAGAGCGGTCAGATGACCGTCAAGAATGTTCTGATGGATGGTAAATTCCGGGAGAAAGGAGACCCCCAGGTCTTTCTTCAGCAGATGGATGATAAATTCCGTATTTCCAATTTCCAGAAACGGACGAACAGACATACCATGAGCGGCTAGGTACTGATCCAGAATAAAACGGTAGCTGGCATTTTTTTCTGTCAGAATAAAGGGCTGTTCGATTACTTCATGCAGCTCTAGTCCCTTCCGGGTAGCCATGGGATGACTTTTGCTGGACACAAACACAATGTCTTCCGGAATTTCCATGACTTTTACCCATCTGGAATCATACATACGCTTATCGATCAGATAAACAATATCGATGGCATTGGAATTCAGCATTTCCAGAAGATTTTCCGGAGAATCAGTGATAATGCTGACATTGACTTTGGGGTGCAGGGCATGAAAGCGGGTCAGGAGATCCGGAAGGATGGAACTGCAGACAGATTCAATGGCGCCCAAACACAGTTCACCGGTAAGTTCATCCGACTCAACCAGCGCATCCTTTGCCCGTTCCAGCGCTTTCATGACATCGCAGGCGTATTCATAGAACAGGGTTCCCTGGTGGGTCAGTGTGATCTGCTTGCCGATGCGGTCAAAGAGGTGAACCTTCAGTTCCGATTCCAGCTGCTTAATCTGAATTGTGACAGCCGCCTGGGAGTATCCAAGCTGCCTGGCTGCTTTGGAAAAACTTTTGTGCTGTGCTACCTGAAGAAACGTGGCAATTTCACGCAGTTCCATATCAATCGCTCCTTTCGGCTCCTGTGATCAGGGGAATAATCTATAAAAATTTTTAAACGATATTATAAAAACGTTAAATTTTACAAACATATGCTTTTATGATACAGTATTGCTGTCAGGAAATCAATCCTGAATTGCTGTGGCTTGTCAAAAAATGAATGTGATAGAAAGGTGTCAGAGATGGATAAGACAAATGAAAAGTACAGAGCATATGTGCAGATTCTGAAAGAAGAGCTGGTTCCGGCCATGGGGTGTACCGAGCCGATCGCCCTGGCTTACGCGTCAGCAGTAGCTGTCAGAACGCTGGGTGAGCTGCCGGATCGGGTGGAGATCGGAGCAAGCGGAAGTATTATCAAAAACGTGAAATCGGTTATTGTACCGAACACGGATCATCTGAAAGGAATACCGGCAGCTGCGGCCGCAGGTATTATCGCAGGAAATCCGGATCGGGAGCTTGAGGTGATCGCAGAGGTGACCCCGGAGCAGATTGCAAAGATGAAGGAGTTTCTGGAGAACACGGAAATCACGGTGGAACATGTGGATAATGGTCTGACATTTGATATCATTGTTACACTGCACAAGGGCAATTCCTACTCCAAAGTGCGCATAGCCAACTATCATACGAATATCGTCCTGATTGAGAAAAACGGCGAGATTCTGCAGCAGACGGAGATTGCAGATGAGGCGGAAGAGGGACTTACGGACAGAAGTCTTCTGAATATGGAGGATATCTGGGATTTCATCAATACGGTGGAGATTGAGGATATCAAGGAGATTCTGGATCGCCAGATTCAGTATAATTACACGATTGCCGAAGAGGGGATCAAAGGCAATTACGGAGCAAATATTGGAAAAGTGCTGCTGGATATGGCCGGAGACAATGTACGTGTCAGAGCCAGAGCAATGGCGGCAGCCGGATCTGATGCCAGAATGAACGGCTGTGAGCTTCCGGTAGTCATCAACTCCGGCAGCGGCAATCAGGGCATCACCGTTTCTGTACCGGTGATTGTTTATGCAAGAGAAATGAAGGTAGGAGATGAGAAAATGTACCGCGCGCTGGCTCTTTCCAATCTTACGGCCATTCATCAGAAGACACCGATCGGCAGACTCTCTGCATATTGCGGAGCGGTCAATGCAGGCGCGGGCGCAGGTGCAGGCATTGCATATCTGTGCGGCGGCGGATATAAAGAGGTGACCCATACGGTGGTCAATGCACTGGCAATTGTATCGGGCATTGTATGCGACGGAGCAAAGGCTTCCTGCGCAGCCAAAATTGCTTCCGCGGTGGATGCGGGAATCCTGGGATATAATATGTACATCCGGGGACAGCAGTTTTACGGCGGAGACGGCATCGTCACCAAGGGAATCGAGGCTACTCTGAAGAACGTTGGACGGCTCGGAAAAGAGGGAATGAGAGAGACCAACGAAGAAATTATAAAAATCATGATCGGGGAGTAAGCGCTCCGTGTATCCCGTACACCTGTGCCCGTTTAACAAGATCCCGAAACAGTGCCTGCATGCGGGGCTCGCTGGCACAGAGTTCCTCCGGATGCCATTGTACCAGCATGACGGAACCGTCTGCATTTTCCATGGCTTCCGGAATGCCGTCTCTGGTCCGGGCTGTAATGCGCAGTCCGTCTCCGGGATCTTTTACACACTGATGATGCATGGTATTCGTGTAGAGGGCTGTGGTCTTCAGCAGATCGGCAAGCCGGCTGTCCGGTTCAATCGCAACCTGATGCATCAGGTAATCGCGGTTTTGACGCTGCGTGTGCAGTATATGATCCGGATTCTTCATGCGGAGATCCTGATACAAGGTGCCGCCCAGAGCGACATTGACCAGCTGAAGCCCCCGGCAGATTCCCAAAACCGGCATACCGGAACGCATGGCAGTTTGGACTGCATGGATCCAGAATCGGTCGGTTTGCTCATCGATGGTTCCGAGAAGGGGACTGGGATCTTCCTGATACAGTCTGGGATCCACATCCAGACCGCCGGGAACCAGTAAACCGCGGCACATGGAAAGGATGGCATCCACATCGGAAATTTCATTCAGAACCGGGAGCAGAAGCGGAATTCCCCCTGCCTGTTCCACGGCTTTGCAGTATGCCTGGTTACAGTAATGGACCGGAACCGGTACGAAACTGCTGTTATTAACGAGTCCTGCGCCAAGGACTCCGATGATCGGTTTTGTCATAGATAAGCATCTCCTTTGTGCTTTTTCACAATTGCGTACTATTATACAACGGTATACGGGAAAAGAAAAGTAAGAAAAGCAAGATGAAGAAATAAATGTCAAGCATTTTTGAAAATGTCCTAAAATAAGTGAAACATTAGCCCCGTC
>JALFHZ010000234.1 GCA_022776445.1 Lachnospiraceae bacterium | reverse complement strand
CATCTCCCGCCCGGTAATACGGGCAGTTAAAAAAACGGTCCGGCATAAACTTTACCATCTCATCTTCATCCAGACTGACTTCACAGGTATAGCACTCATAGTCCTCATCATAGACATAATACATACAGCTCTCACAATTGCCGACCTGTGCCGTTTTTCCTGTCTTTCTCATGTAAAATCCTCCTTTAAGGCAGTTTCCAGCTGTGCGGTCACTTTCCGGTTATAGTACAGAGACACCACCGTGCCCGCAATCCAGCCCACCGGCCAGGACAGCCAGATCCCCAGTGTTCCCCAGAATCCGGCAAACACAAAGGAAAGAACCACTCGCAGAATCAGATCCGAAAACGTTGCAATCATAAACGCTTTCATGGAACCGGATCCGCGCAGTACGCCATCGGATGTCAGCTTCATGGCCACAACCAGATAAAACAGTGATACGATTCTTAAAAATTCCACACCTGTTTGCATTGCAACCGCACTGTTTTCCTTCATAAACAGCGACATCATGCTGCTTCCAAAGCAGAAATAGGCAACCAGAAACGGAATCGTCAGAGCAACCGCCATTTTGATACCGCCCCGCAAGCCCTCCTTCACCCGGTCAACCCGGCCGGCTCCGATATTCTGCGCCGTAAAGCTGGAAACAGCGTTGCCCAGAGTGGTAAAGCTTGTAATGGTAAAGGTATTCAGCTTCACTGCCGCCGAATAGCCCGCAATCACAGAAGAACCATAGGAATTGATCAGTCCCTGTACGAAAATATTGCCGATTGAAATGAAGCTCTGCTGCAGAATACTTGGCACCGCAATCCGCGCGATCCGCTTCAGCATATCAAAGGAATAGAATTCCGGTTTCCGCTCTGTCCGCACAGAAGACAGGCGCAGCATCATCGTAATCAAAGCCAGCACACAGGCTGTGCCCTGTGCCAGAAACGTCGCCCATGCCACACCGGCTACGCCCCAGCTCAATCCGGCTACAAACCAGTAGTCCAGAACAATATTGCCCAGAGAGGAGCCGATCAGAAAATAAAGCGGTGTTTTGGAATCCCCCAGTGACGTGAAAATCCCCGTCGCTACATTATAGAGAAAAAGAAACAAAAAGCCGCCGATATAGATTCTCAGATAGAGATCCCCATCTGCCATAATATTCTCCGGTGTCTGAATCATCCGCATCAGCCCGCGGCTTCCAAACAAGCCGACAGCTGTAAGCAGCACAGACAGCACAATTGCTGATACCAGAGTGGTATAAACCGCCGTCTTCATCTGCTCAAACTTCTTTGCCCCGAAGAACTGCGAAATCACCACGGAGCAGCCGATGTTGCTTCCTACCGCAATCGCCATAAATATCATCGTGATCGGATAGGATGCTCCAACCGCCGCAAGTGCATCTTCCCCGGCAAATTTACCCGCAATCACACTGTCGGCAATGTTATACATCTGCTGAAATATCACACTGATAAACATGGGCAGTGTAAATCGCCACAACAGGCTCTGCGGGTTCCCTTCTGTCAGATCTTTCATCATAGCTGTATCATCACCTTCCGTTTTTCATTAAAACCGAAGAGATTATACTTCGTTTTCTTTCGGAAAGCAAGCGAAAAAATCAGCTGCGCAGCCGCTCCATATGGATAGCCAGATGACCGATCGCCTCTCTCGGGACACGTTTTCCCAGCTCCGCCCCAATCTGGCTGCAGATTTCAGAAGCCAGCCGGTACATCTCCGGGAATTGTGTTCTGGCATATTCATCCATGTCCAGACGGACCGGCTCTTCATCCCGGATCTGAACAATCAGATAGCGAAGGTGTGCCATAAAGCGTTCAAACATAAAGGAATGCGGATCCAGACTGATCCGCATAGCCTCTTCCACACGCTGCACCACATTCCGAATCAGAGACACAATCTGAATCGCTTCTCCCAGCTTCTCATCCATACGTCCCGCCCGGATATGAAGTGCAATATACCCCACTTCATCCTCGCAGAGTGTACATCCGGTCATATCCTGCACCAGCTTCCGGCTGTGCTCAGCCACCCGGTATTCCTCCGGATAAAGGACCCTGATATCACTCTGAAACGGATTCTTCAGCAGGATCCCGCTGTGCATCCGTTCCACTGCCACCGCAATGTGATCCGCCAGCGGAATCATAATATTGGGATTGAGTTCTCCCAGCTCCTGGCGGGCAGTTTCCACAATCCTGCCCGCCAGCTCCAGGAAAATCGGATCCATGCCACTCAGCACCTGCCGGCCGGTTCTCTTCTTCTCCTCACGATCCACAATTGCATATCGCTTGGCAGATTTTGCATCTTCAAAACGCTCATTGATATGTTTTCCGAAGCCAATGCCGCTCCCCAGCAGGATGGCTTCTTCCTCACGCTCCATATCATAAACCAGAACCCCATTGTTATTCAGCACCTTCATGACACGGTACATGCTATTTCCCCCATTTCCCCCGATATTCCATTTATAATTATATCTATTCTAACATATCTCCCCTTGCTTGTCAGCAGCTTTTGTCATGCAGACTGCCGCTGCTGCACAAATCGGCTATGGAATCATCAGGTCTGCAGCATGATCCAGCGCACGGATCATTTTCTCCTCCTCAACCACAATGGCTGCTCCCTCAGGAAGAGCGGTAAAGATAATCATACATGCATCAGAAACCGCATGCTCTTTGATATACGCCAGGTCAAACTTCATCAGTCTGTCACCCTTCTTCACATGGTCACCGTCTTTTACCAGAACTTCAAAGCCCTTGCCTTCCAGCTTGACGGTATCCACACCAATGTGAAGCATAAACTCCGTTCCGTCCGCTGCCTTCAGGCCCATTGCGTGTCCGGTCGGGAATACAAATGCCACATCTGCGTCACATGGAGCCAGAACTTCTCCATCCGTCGGCATAACCATAAAGCCGTCACCGATCATCTTCTGCGCAAACGTCGGATCCGGAGCTTTTTCGATAGACTGAACCACACCGTTAAACGGGCTGTATAAGCTCTGTTTTTCAGAAGCCTCCGTCTTTTTCACCGCCTGCTTCCCGGTGCTTTCTTCTTTCACCGCTTCTGCTTTCGCCTCTTCCGGCTGCTCATCCACATGATACTCCACATCCGGTGCCGTTGCCATATAGGCAACCAGATCTGCCTTGATATTCGGAACCGTCGGTCCATAGATAACCTGTACTCCGGTACCTTTCTTAATTACACCTGCCGCGCCGGTTTTCTTCAGCAATGCCTCATTGACCAGCTCCGGCTTTTTGATGGTGCAGCGCAGACGGGTAATGCAGCAATCCACATCCACCACATTTTTCTTGCCGCCCAGGCCGTTTAAGATTGCAGCAGACAGTTCGTCGCTGCTGCCTGCAGCGCCCTGTTTTTTCGCATCCACATCACTTCTTCGGTAAAGCTTCACTTCCTCGCTGTCATCACGTCCAGGAGTCTTTAAGTCAAATTTCAGAATCAGGAAACGGAACAGTACAAAGTAAACCACAAAATAAACCACACCGACAACCGGAATCCAGTACCAGCCGGTCTTTGCCGCGCCCGGCAGAATACCGAACAGAATCAGGTCGATGATACCACCGGAGAACGTCATGCCCACACCTACGTTCAGGATGTGCATCAGCATGTAAGCCGCGCCGGCCAGTACACTGTGAACCGCATACAAAAACGGTGCTACAAAGATAAAGGTAAACTCAATCGGCTCAGTGATACCGGTCAGCATTGCAGTCAGCGCTGCGGAAATCAGAAGACCGCCGGCCACCTGTTTCTTCTCCGGTTTAGCAACCTGATACATCGCCAGTGCGGCACCCGGCAGACCGAAGATCATGAACGGGAACTTACCGGACATGAAACGGGTTCCCGGATTGACGCTGAAATGCGCAATATCACCCACATGAGCCAGCTGTGCAAAGAAGATATTCTGTGCACCGTAAACCATCTGTCCTGCCACCTCCAGCTGACCGCCTACAGCCGTCTGCCAGAAAGGCATATAGAATACGTGATGAAGTCCAAACGGAATCAGAGCACGTTCAATGATACCGTAAATCCAGGTTCCCACATAGCCTGAGCTGTTTACCAGCGCACCCAGTCCGTAGATTCCGTTCTGAATCACCGGCCATACAAAGTACATGGCGATACCAACGAAAATGTACACCAGACTGCAGACGATCGGTACGAAACGTGTGCCGCCAAAGAAGGAAAGAACCTGCGGAAGCTGAATGTTATAAAACTTGTTGTGCAGTGCAGCAACACCCAATCCTACAATCACACCGCCGAATACACCCATCTGAAGAGATGTGATTCCCAGTACCTTCGTCACAGAACCATCCAGCAGACCCACCTTCTGCTCCAGCGTTCCAACCGCTCCCGCAATCGCATTGCCGGATGCATCCAGAACTCCGGACATCGTTACCAGCTGGCCGGACAGTACCAGCATGGCATGAATCGCAGTATGCATGATAAAGAACGCAATCACACTTGCCAGTGCCGCAACCTCTTTCTCCTGCTTCGCCATACCGACTGCGACACCGATGGCAAACAGAAGCGGCAGATTGTCAAAGATCACGCTTCCACAGCTGTTCAAAATGTTCAGCAGACCGTTCAGTACGGTACCTGAGCCCAGAATTGCCTCCAGGTGATACGCACTGATCATGGTTCCATTCGTGAAGGAACCGCCGATCCCCAGCAGAAGTCCCGCAACCGGCAGAATGGCAATCGGAAGCATAAAGGAACGTCCGACTCTCTGCAGTACCCCAAAAATCTTGTCTTTCATTTCTCCTTACCTCTTTCTCTTTGATATCCGATACAAAGTTTCCGCTGATGCAGGCAGTTACCGGTCGGCAGCTTCCCTCTCTCTTCCAGAACGAGTTATGGGTGGATATTCCGGAATACAAAAAGGCATAAACTTCCCTGCCGCCTGTACGCCGCACTGTGGATAGTTTATGCCTGATCAAACATCTTTATCAGTAACACACTACTTTATTCAGATTCATACCGATTATACCTGAACACATTCCGTTTCGTCAACAATAAAATCAAAAAATGCATGTTTTTGTAAACATTACACAATTTCATTTGTGCATAATGTACAATTTACAAAGAGATGACCCGCTGCAAAAAGAGGGAATAAATC
>JALFHZ010000232.1 GCA_022776445.1 Lachnospiraceae bacterium | reverse complement strand
TCAAAATGTGTCTCATGCCTGTTCTCCCATTTTATATCCGCGCGGCGTCACCATCCGGCCATCCACCACCATCGTCTGGGAATTGCCCACAAACACGGTTGTAAACATATCCACCTGCATATCACGAAGTTCTTCCAGCGTCATCAGCTGCATCAGCTCCCCTTCACGGCCAATGTTGCTGACCAGACCGCAGACCGTCTCCGGTGCCTTGTATGTCAGCATGAGGTCACAGGCCTTCTGCAGGTAATCATGGCGTTTCCTGCTGGACGGATTGTAAAGGCAGATAACAAAATCCGCCTCAGCCGCACAGAGCAGGCGTTTCTCAATCTTCTCCCACGGAGTCAGAAGATCGCTCAGACTGATCAGTGCAAAATCATGGATCAACGGCGCTCCCAGCACAGCAGCACCGCCCAGAGCCGCCGTCACACCGGCAACCACCTCCACCTGACATTCCGGATAACGCGTTCCAATCTCCAGCATCAGCCCTGCCATACCATAGACACCGGCATCTCCGCTGCAGATCATGGCGACCGTCTTTCCTTTCATGGCCTCCTCAAATGCCATCTCGCAGCGCTTTACCTCCTGCTTCATCGGGGTTGTGAGAAATTCCTTTCCCGCGAAATGTTCCTTCACCAGATCCACATACACGGTATACCCCACAATGACATCGCAGCTTTCCAATACCTTTGCTGCCTGAATGGTCATTTTCTCATATTCCCCCGGTCCGATTCCAACCACATAAATCCGGTTCATCCGTGCACCTCCTTCGCAATCAGCAGCGAATAATAGCCGGCATTCTCATCAATCGCATCGGCACTGCGGAAAATACGCTCTCCCGGCATTCCGCAGTTCTCCACCATCCAGACTTCTGCTTCAGAAGCCTTCAGCTGCTGTTTCACAGCCCCCAGCTGCTTTCCGGCTTTCATAAATACCCTGGTCCCGGGAAGTTCCAGTGCTTCTTCGATCCCCCCGGATGCCGGGATGACATGCAGCGACTCCTTCTGCTCGGCCAGCCCGATGCCAAGTCTCGCCGCCGCCGCACAGAAAGAAGGGACACCGCTGATCAGTTCCGTCCGGTACCCGTCCGCTGCTACCAGTTTATGTACATAAATATAAGTGGAGTATACCGTCACATCACCAAGCGTCAGAAATCCGACATTCCTGCCTTCCTCCAGCCACGCTTCGATCCGATCTGCCGCACGGCGATGATGTTCCGCCAGAATCTTCGGATCCCGCGTCATGGGCATGCTCACTCCGACCACCTGCTTTTCCCGCAGCTCCTCCACTGCACCAAGCGCTATTTTGTATGCAACGCTTTCCTGATAATCTTCAGCCGGAACCACAAGGATATCGCATTCCCGTATTCTGCGTACCGCTTTTAAAGTCATAAGCTCCGGATCCCCCGGTCCCACACTGATTCCATATAATATTCCCGTCATTCTCTGCTGTTCTCCTTCACTTTATTCAAAAGCTCTTCGGCCTGCGTGGTTCCGCCGAGATACCCTTCTTCAAACGAATACATCAGGACTCCGATCGGCAGATGTTCTCCTGCCCGTCTTCTGACATGGAATTCTGCCTGCTCCATGAGCGTATGCATCACCGGACCCAGAATCCCATACTGCTTCAGAAGTCCCAGTGCTTCATCCGTGGTCACACAGTCCAGAATCGCCCGGGCAGCATCCAGACAGTCTTCCGGACATAAACCGGCACACCGGATCGTATGAGCAGCCAGAATCTCCATTCTTCCGTCTGCTTCCCGGGAATGCGTGTTCATAATTCCGGCCGCCAGCTTTACAAACTTTCCGGGATGCCCAACCAGCAAAAGTCCCTTTGCGCCAAATTCCAGTGCCGCGTCAATGGTCTCTCCAATATAATTGCTGCAGATCACAAGCTGCTGTCCATCCAGGCCAAGCTGCTCCTCACAGAAACGAACACCGTAATTACCAGGAACCGCCGTCACGTAGCCATTGCCCTGCGCAATTCTCGCCCGCATATCCACACGCACCGTGTCAATCAATGCTTTTTCACTCATGGGAACCACAATTCCGCTGGTTCCGAGTATGGAGATGCCGCCTTCGATTCCCAGTCTCGGATTGAACGTCTTCTGCGCCACAGCTTCGCCGCACGGCACAGAGACCGTCAAACGCATACCGCCTTCGGCGCGGCATTCCTGCATTACCGCGCGGACATTTTCCTCAATCATTCTGCGCGGAACCCGGTTGATTGCTGCTGCCCCGACCGGCTGATCCAGCCCCTTGCGGGTCACGCGTCCAACCCCTTCTCCGCCGTCAATGAAAACTCCCGGTTCCTCCGTCCGTTCGGCCTGTACGATGATATCAAGACCATTCGTCACATCCGGATCGTCTCCGCCGTCCTTTTTTACCGCACAGCTTACCCGGTCTGCCGTCTGCTCAATCTGCCTGATCTCTGCCTCAAACAGGATACCGGCAGGGGTCATCACCGTCGTACGCTCCAGACGTTCGCCGGTCAGCAGCATCCGGGCAGCTGCTTTTGCTGCCGCTGCCGCACAGGAGCCGGTGGTAAAGCCGCAGCGAAGCTGCCGGTTGTCCTTCCATATGCTAAAATCTTTCAAACTCTTATTCCTCATATACACTGCCCGCCGGTCAACTTCCATCTCCCTGTGACAGCCGATTGCTCCGTGCCCGCCGGACGGAGCTTTCACAGTATATCACAGGAACAACACCGGGGTCAAAACGTATTTTTTTCCTCGAACATCATATGAGTCATATAATACTGATTAAAGTCCGGATCGTTGGCAAGAGCAATTTCCCGGGATACGGACACCACATGTTCCATAGTCTCCTGCCAGGTATCTTTGCACAGCGCCTGTACCGCACCTGCAAGGGAACTGTTGCCGACCGCGATGATTTTTCCAAGCAGCTCCGGCGGGAGAAGACCGATCGCCGCTGCCGCTTCCCGGTTCATCTGAAAGCCCATACCGCCGGCAAGATATACATGGTCAATATCTTCATATCCGATTCCGTAACGTCGGATCAAAGTCTCCACTCCGGCGCGCACAGCAGATTTTGCCAGCTGCATTTCTCTCACATCCTTCTGCGTAAAGGAAATCTCATGCCCCTCCGGTGTGATGGCAATCGGAAATCCTTCTTCAAAATAAGCTTCCTCCATCCGTCCGGTCGCATCGATCAGCTGCTGCCGCAAAAGCTCCGCCGTAATCTCAATCACGCCGGTTCCGCAGATGCCGACCGGCGGCTGATGCCGGATCGTCTCTATGGAGGTTCTCCGATTGTCCTGGATAGTCACATGACAGATCGCACCCGGGATGCTTCCGGTTCCGCAGGAGATATTGCCGCCCTCAAAAGCCGGTCCCGCCGCCGTAGAAGTCACCAGAATCCGTTCCCGGCTGCCGATTGCCATCTCGCCGTTGGTTCCCAGATCCACAAGCAGATTCACCTGCGTATTCCCGTCAAACCCGCATGCATAAAGTCCGGAAGCAATATCGCCGCCCACATAAGTGGAAATTCCCGGAAGCAATATCACTTCACACTGCGGTACTTCCTCGCCCGACAGCTCTGAGCCGATGATTGCTTCAAAGCTTCCGCGAATCGTCCCGATATTCACCGGAGTAAACGGAAACACGCCCAGCGTCTCACAGGAATATCCCATCAGCAGATGCCCCATGGTCGTATTGCCGGCAATGATCACCTGCTCGATCTCTCCGGCGGAAATTCCGGACTGCTCAATCAGCTTCCGGATCAGCTTCTGCAGATCCGCACGGATCCGCTGCCGCAGCTCGCCGCCTTTGCCGGCTACGGATGCTTCGATTCTGGAAATCACATCGGCTCCGAAAGACCGTTGGTGATTGATGGAAGAAACGCTCTGCAGAATCCGCCCATCCGACCGGTCCACAAGCTGTGCAGCCAGTGTAGTGGTGCCGATGTCCACCGCGATTCCGAGACCTCCGTCCGTTCTCCCGCCTTCCGCCTTCCCTTCGTTTCCGGTTCCGACAAACGTATCCACTGCATGGAACCCTTCTTCCTCTGCAAAGCAAAGCTCAACCGAGCAGTTTTCGGTCGGAACTGCCCGGCAGGACAGACGATATCCGTCCGCCAGTTCCTGTTCACTGAATACTCTGCGGTCTGCCTCTGTCACCGGAAGCGTACCGCCAAGCAGGCGGATCCTGCATTTGCCGCAGGTTCCCTTTCCGCCGCAGACTGCAGTCACAGCTTCTGCCTGACGCTGATAAGCTTCCAGAATGGTTTCCTTCTCCTCACATAGAATTATCTGCGTTTTTTTCGCAGAATGAACCGTAATCTCCACTGATGATATCCTCCTTAATCTGCAGTCCGCAGCCGGGCAGTTTCTGCAGTCATGATCTGCATGAAACTGACAGGTGTCCTCCGACACCACAAATACCTGACAGGCTGACTTCATGGGATCGTACATGAACCCCGACGTGATGGCAAGCCCCAGCTCTTCCCCGGCATGCAGCACTTCAAATGCCGTCTTCTGCACCGTCATGGGCAGATCCTCCGGTGCCTCCAGCCGCTTTCGGATGCCCACATGGTGCTCCCTGCAAAACTGCTTCAGCAGCTCCTTCCACTGTTGTTCCAGCTCAAACAGGCAGGAATCCGCCATAGCATCCACAAGAGCCCCTTTGAGATAATCTCCCTTTGCAAAAAGCTCCGTGCTCAGATCACTTAAAGCTCTTCCAACAGTGGAAATCACATACACGACTTGTGTCCCTGCCGGATACTGCTCAGTGGCATCTTCCTCGGTAAGTTCTCCAAAATCAAATATACACTCACCGCTGGCACCGGCAAGCACTTCCGGAAGCAGTTCTTTATAAGCTTCTCTGACCGTATCATAAACCGGACTGTCATCCCGGCAGCCAATGATCTGAAAAACGGCTTCCTGGTTCACTTCCGTCTGCAGTTTTTCTGTCCTCATCCTTTCATCCTCTCAAAAATGGGTGTTACACCAAAGTATAACACCCATTCGCAAAAAATCATATCCTTTTTTATCTTACCGCATTCCGCCCCCGGCTACGCCCTTTACTGCCCACCGGTAATCTTCCAATGCCTGCACCAGAGCCATAGATGCCGTCCCATAATCGGCCACAGCCTGCAGATATTCCGCCTCTCCCGTCAGCCAGGCCTCCTGATCCAGCATTCCGGCCTGTCGCTTTCGCTGCAGAGCCTGATAATTCAGCAATGCGCTCTGAAAAGCATCCTGTGCCGCCGCATAGTTCTTTCGCTCCGCCAGCAGCTGCTGATAATCATCCGTAATCTCCGCCTGCGCACTGCCCTCCGCAGTTTCCACCGTCTGAAACTTCCGTGCAATCTCCGCAGTGGTTCCTGCATTTGCATGACGTGCACTCTGTACGGAGCTGCTGCTGCCGATCGCCTTCCGGCAATCCTCCTCAAAATCAATCGCATCAATTGCTGCCAGATCCGGCTCCGGAACTGCCGCAATCGTCACGGAATCCGTATCGCTGATTCCGAGGAAAGTCAGCAGCTGCCTGCGTGCCTCCGCCGCCTGCCGCTGATAGGAAACCATCAGGTTTTTCTGCTCACTGTAAGTATCCGCCGCTTTCAGCACTTCATCTGCAGTTGCCATTCCTGCGGTCTGCCGCTTCACCATCTCCTGCCAGCTGCGCTCTGCCGCCTGGGCGCTTTTTTCCTTTGCCGCGGCATTCAGCATCATCTGATGGTACGAAATCATCCGCGTCTGCGCAGTCACCAGATAAGAATCGATATTCTCCTGATAACTGTTCGTATTCGTCCGGTTGTTGAGGCGTTCGATCTGTTTGGAAATCCGCTCAGCGGAGCTGCCGAGTATCGCCGCATTCGCCCGGTACACAGCCTTTTCTTCCGAATCGTCATCACTCTGTTCCGCAAGAAATTTCATATAATCCTGTTCATCGCGCAGTTCCTGCAGCATCTTCTGATAGTTTTCCTTATTGGACAGATACGTGTCATTCTTCTCTTTCAGATCCAGATTGCCGGCAGTCAGAAGCGCTTCCAAGTTCTCATACGTAATACTCACGACCGTATCCGGACTTCCGTCCGTCTCCGCCATCACCGCAAACGGAGACCGGGCCAGAAACACAGTCAGCATGCCGGCAGCCAGAAGCCGGAGACATCTCCATTGTTTTCTCATATCATCACACTCCCAGTCAGATCAGGATGCCGAAGCGAGTCCGTTCACCGCCCAGTCATAATTGACCATAGCCTGAACCAGCTGCAGCTTCCGGGTTTTCAGCGTTACCTCTGCGGTCCGGAATGAAGACTCCTGCTTTCTGTAATTATTCGGTGTCATGGTACCTGCCTGCAGCTTCCGGCCGGCAGTCTCCAGCGTGCCGGCTTCCAGCGCGTAAGCCTGCTGTGCCTGTTCATAATTCGACTGAGCCAGAATCAGGCTGCTGTAGCTGTCACGCACGCTCGCGGCAATCGCTTCGGTCTGATTTTTCTGCGTCTGCTGCTGCGTCGCTCTCACCTTTTCCGTCCGCGCATTCGCTGCACGCCGGTTGGTAAGCATCAGGCTGTAATTGTTTTCCAGTGCTTTCTGAATATCTTCTTCCAGACTGATTGATGCAATTTTCTCCGGATCCGGTTCCGGAATCGCTCCGATCTCCACGTCAGCGCCATACTTCCATCCAAGCATCAGACACAGATCTTCCTTTGTCTTTGCCAACGTACTTTCAGCCGACTGAAGAGATGCCTGGGCACTGCTGACGGCTTCTTTTGCGCTGAGCAGTTTTGCCTGTGTGGACATGCCGGCAGCCATCCGGGTTTCCTCAGAGGCATAAGCATCTTCTGCCTGGCTGATTCGCTCCCGCTGACTGTCCAGACTGTAATACTGACTCCAGTAACTGATCATCTGCGTCTGTGCCTGCTTCACCAGACTGGCCTCCGTCTGGTCATAGCCGATCCGAAGAGTCTCACTGTCATCGGTACTCTCATCTCCACGCTCCATCAGCTGATCGGCGGAGAGCTTATTGTTCAGCGCTGCAGACATCCGGCTCCCGTAATCAGAAGCATCCGAATCCGGATATTCAATATTGCTGTAGATATCATTCGCAGCATCATAATAGTCCTGTGCGATATCATCGCTGGTCTTATCCTTCTCATCCCGATACGCGATCTCATTCTGAATGACCGTATTGTTGTATTCATGCACCAGATCGGCGATTTCCTCAAACTCCAGCCGGTCATCCCGCAGAGCCGCCCATTGTTCTTCCGAATAGGCAAACTCCGGACTCGCCGCCAGCACCGGACATCCAGACAATGCCGCGGCTGCCGCCCATGCAGCGCAGGCTGCCGTGATTCGATGAATTTTCATGTTCGCATTCCTCCGTTTAAATATCCAGTACCTTTCGCTCTTTCCTGCCGTTCATCACAGCATAATAAACCGGCAGAATAAACAGTGCCACCAGTACACCGGCGCTCAGACCGCCGATGTTTACAATTGCAAGACCCTGCGTGGTCGAACCACTGTCACCGATAGCCAGTGCCATCGGAATCATGGAAAGGATCGTCGTCAGGCTGGTCATCAGAATCGGTCTCAAACGGACAGCCCCCGCTTCAATCAGTGCCTCCGTAAGCGGCATGGTCATCCGGTTCTGGTTGACCGTATCCACATACAGGATACCGTTATTTACGACCGTACCGACCAGAATCAGAAAGCCCAGAATAGAAGTCATGCTGATGCTGACACCGGTCAGCTTCAGAAGCCCGAAGGAACCAACCAGGCTGAACGGAATCGTGGTCATAACCATAAAGGAAAATTTCGGCGACTCAAACTGCGCGGACATTACCACGAATACCAGAAATACCGCAACCGCAATGGCCTGATACAGGCTGGAAAACTCCTCCTGCATCATACGGTTTCTGGAGTTGACACCACGGGTAATCGTTCCGGTCAGATTCGGATTAATCACTTCACTGTCAATCGCAGACTGTACATTGCCTCCCACATAATCCGCGGTAATGGTAATCTGATAAGCCTTATCTTCCTTTGAAATGGAAGACGGGCTGTCCCGGAAATATACCTCTGCCACATCAGTCAGTGCCACACGACCGCCGGACGGCTTGCTTAAAATCATCTGCTCCACCTGCGGAACCGTTCGGTACAGTTCCTCCGGATACTCCGCCTTTACACTGATCTCATCGCCATCCACATCCAGAGTCGCAATCTCCGCACCATCCAGATACTGCTTTACCATGGAACCGATCTGCGATGCCGTCAGACCTTCCGATGCCGCTGCCACCGGATCAACCTTGATTGCCACAACCGGAGCCGTGTTTTCAATACTGGAATGCACGTTCATCACATCGTCCCGCGCAATCAGTTCTTTTACAATCCGATTGCTTACTTCCTGCAGTTCGCTGTACTGCGTTCCCTTCAGGATGGCCTCATATCCCCTGGTTCTTCCCATAAAGCTCATGGATGTGGAAGCACTGACTTCAATCGTGCAGTTTTCGATGTCTACCATCTCATGTTCCCACTGCTTTACGATCTCATCTGTGGACATTTTACGATTATCCTTCAGATATGCCGTGATCGTACCGCTGTCGTTATTATAACGGAGCATATAGGACTCCACGTCCTCATGTCCCGCAACAATTGCCTCTGCCCGCTCCAGCATCTCATTGGCCTGCTCACTCAAAAGTCCCGGACGCGTTTCGATGCTGACGGAAATCGTACCGGTATCATCTGCCGTCATCAGCTCGGTTTCCATTCCGCTGGCCAGGAATACGGTTCCTGCCATAATGGCAACGGAAACCATCAGAACCAGTGCCTTATGCCTCAGCAGACGCGGCATGATGCTCCGATACAGATTCTGCAGATGAAGCACCGGTGCCGACATCGGAGCACGCTCCCGCTCATGCGGCTTATACAACATGTAAGCCAGCGGCACCACCGACATCGCTGACAAAAGCGATGCGCTCATGCAGAATACGATCGTGTATCCCATGGAACCAAACATCTGACCGGTCATGCCGTTTAAGAATACCAGCGGAATAAATACGACACACGTCGTAATCGTAGATCCGATGATAGACTGCACTACAATATTCGTGCCGGACAGCGCCGCTTTCGCATAGCCCAGCGCCCCCCGATCTTCCTGATCATTCATCGCCCGGAAACAGCTTTCCAGCACCACAATCGAGTTATCCACCATCATGCCGACACCCAGTACCAGACCGCTCATGGTAATTACGTTGAGCGTAAATCCGGCTCTGGTCATCAGAATCAGTGACAGCAGAATCGAGGTCGGGATAGAGCTTCCGACAATCAGAGAGGCTTTATAATCTCCGAAGAAAATGAAAATGATTGCCATGGAAATCACCACTGCCAGAATCATTGTAAATGTCACGTCCTTCAGCGAACTGATAATCGAATCCGCCTCATCCCGTACAATCCGGATATCCAGTTTATCATCGTCTGCCTTCAGAGCTTCGATTACTTCCTTCACATCCTCAGAAAGCTCCATCGCCGTACTGCTCTGCTGTTTCGTGATTGAAATGGAAAGTGTCTCTTCACCGTTATAACGGGAAACACCGCCCTGCTGCTCTTCCGCATAATATACTTCCGCTATATCCTTCAGATAGATCAGCTTACCCTGCTTCGTCGTAACCGGCACACGCAGCAGATCATCCAGATTGTCACTCTCCGCCATCGTCGTCACAGAAAGTTCCTGATTGCCTGCCACTGCATCACCGGACGGGTAGGAAAGATCTGCCGCGTTCATTGCGCTGACAATATCACTCATGGTCACCTGATACTGTTCCATCCGGTCCGCCTGGAGCTCCACACGGATATACTCGGATGAACCTCCCATGGAGTCTACCTGTGCTACGGAGCTCAGCTTCTCCAGCTCCGGGATAATATTCTGATCCACATAGTCATAGAGATTCTCTTTCTCCGGATGGGAAACAGACATCATAAGACCGGCTCTTGCGTTGCTGTTCATCTGCATAATGGTCGGCTCCACGTCATCCGGAAGTCCGCGCAGACTGTCCAGACTTTTCCGCAGGTCATTATAGGCATCATCCATATCCGTATCATAATCGAATTCCAGCATGACCCGGGACCGGCCGTCGCTGGTCGTGGAACTGATGCTCTTCACACCTTCCATCGTACTGACTTTATCTTCAATCACCTTGGTAACCAGTTCATCCATGTCCTCCGGACCTGCACCGGAATAATTGGCCATGATAATCATCATCGGCTGATCCGTATCCGGCATCTGCTCCAGATCTGCGTTAAATACCGAAGAAATACCGAATACCAGCAGACACAGAAGTGCCATCAGCACGGTAACCGGACGTTTTAAAACAAGTCGTGTAAATCCCATTGGTTCCGGCCTCCTTTACTGTGCTGCCGGAGCCGCCCCGCCTGTCGGCGGCTGCTCTCCCTGGCTGTTCTCATCGTACAGGCGAATCTTTGCACCCTCGTAGAGATTGGAGCTCCAGGTGCTGACTACCACATCATCCTCTGAAATTCCGGACAGAATCTCTGCATATTCGGAATCGTACAGACCAACCTCCACCGGAGTCATTTTAGCCGTACCGTCTTCATACAGGTACACATAACCGTCTCCGCCGCTGTAATAGACTGCATTCACAGGAACCAGCATGGCATTTTCCGCACGTTCTGTCACCAGGTTCAGCCGTACCGTACTTCCAATTGCAATTTCGTCGGTACTCTGCATATCCGCCTTCACTTTAAAAAGACCGGTCTGAGCATCCACCATATTGCTGATCTCACTGATATTTCCCTTATAGGATACTCCGTTGGCAATGATTTCCAGTTCATCCCCCTCCCGCAGGTTCTTCACCATGCGCTGCGTTACATAGAAGGTCAGACGGCTCTGACCTTCTCCCGCGATGACACACAGCTGCGTAGACTGGGACACACGGTCATAGACATCCACGTCAAAGGTCTCTATGCGGCCGCTGATCGGTGCTGTAATGGTACTGTATTCCACCTGCCGGTCATAGGCCAGTTTTGCAGACTCATACTGCAGCTGAGCTGATTTCAAAGCATTTATGTACTGCTCATATTCCTGATTCGAAAGATCTCCGCCATCATACAGGATCTGCATCCGGCTTAAGGTACTCTGCGCCTCATCCAGCTTAACCTTCGCGGAATCCATGGAATTTCTCGCGGTATCCACCTGCTCCGTGTCAATCTCACAGAGCACCTGTCCCTGTGCTACCATATCACCGGCTTTCACGTGTACCGCTGTGACATCCCCGGATGCCTTTGCATAAATATACACCACATCTGCCGCTTCCACCGTTCCGGTAAGTCCCGTTGTCAGGCTCAAATCTCCCCTTGTCGGTTCAGCTGCCTTAACCACCGTCACAGCCGCCTGCTGCTGCATCCCTCCTGCTCTTCCTCCGGGTCCCCCGGCACCGCCTGCCGGGCTGCCGCCTTTCAGAATCACAAACGCTCCTGCCGCAAGTACCACTGTCGCTGCCGCCGCGACGGCCATGATTTTCTTCTTCTTTTCCATAAAGACCTCCATTCATCCTGTCGGAACCATACCTTACAGCACTGTACTTCCAAAACAGGATGAACAGAAACTGTATTAGTGTCATTGTATGGGGTAAATGTGAGGATTCTGTGAAAATAAGACAGGGAAACAGAGAAAATTATCAGGGCAGGGATCTTCGACCGGAGTCTGGATTCCTGCCCTGTTTTTATTATTTCGCTTCTTCAGCAAACGCACCGCTCAGATTGAAAGCGTGATTCATCGGACCGCTGCCTTTGCCAAGATCCAGCATATCGGCCAGCGCACCGGAAATATAATCCTTCGCCCGCTGTACGGCTTCAGCGAGATCATAGCCCTTCGCAAGATTGGAAGCAATCGCACTGGACAGCGTGCATCCGGTTCCATGGGTATTTGAAGTCTGAATCCGTTTGCCCATAAACCAGTGTGCGGTTCCATCTGCATACAGCAGGTCATTGGCATCGTTGATACTGTGACCGCCTTTGCAGAGTACCGCGCAGCCGTAGGTATCACTGATCACCTTTGCCGCGGCGATCATATCCTCTTCATTCTGAATAGACATACCGGACAGGATCTCCGCCTCCGGAATATTCGGCGTTGCCAGCACCGCCAGCGCAAGCAGGTCTGTTTTCAGTTTTTCCACGGCATCTTCTGCAATCAGTCTCGCACCGCTTGTAGCCACCATAACCGGATCCACAACAATATTTTCCGCCTGATAGAACCGCAGACGCTCCGCAATGGTCTCAATCAGCCCCGCAGAGGATACCATTCCGATCTTGACCGCATCCGGCCGGATATCTTCAAATACTGCATCAATCTGCTGCTTTAAAAATGTTTCTGTAACTTCCATAATTGCTGTTACACCCATCGTATTCTGCGCTGTCAGTGCCGTGATCGCACTCATGGCATACACGCCATTCATCGTCATGGTCTTTAAATCCGCCTGAATACCGGCGCCTCCGCTGGAATCACTTCCTGCGATTGATAATGCTGTTTTCATACTCATTCTCCTTTTCTATAGCATCCTGTTCATTCATTACAGATCGTTTTCTGTGATAGCCTCCGCCCTGGCTTTCAGTGCTTCTGCCGCCCTTCTGACATCTTCCGCCGCAAACAAAGCGGAAACCACCGCAATCCCGCACATTCCGCCTCCGCGGATCTCCTCCGCGTTCTCCAGGTTGATTCCGCCGATCGCAACCGCCGGAATCGATACAGACGCACAGATTTCCTGAAGCTTCTCCCGCGTAATGCGGATTGCTGTTTTCTTGGTCGGAGACGGAAAAACAGCTCCTACTCCAAGATAATCCGCACCGGCCGCTTCCGCCTGCTGCGCCTGCTCTACCGTCTTCGCTGTTGCACCGATAATAAAATCTTTGCCGACCCGCGCACGGATCTCTGCAACCGGCTGATCTTCAATTCCCACATGGACACCGTCAGCACCGCTTTTCAGCGCAATCTCCACATTATCATTAATCAGAAACGGCACACCATAGCGATGGCAAAGTGCTGCTGCCTGAATCGCTTCCTCCAGAAATGTTTCCTGATCCAGATCCTTTTCTCTCAGCTGAACCATGGTCACGCCACCCTTTAAAGCGTCCTCAATCTGCTCCATAAGCGTCTGTCTTCCCACCCATGCACGATCTGTAACCGCATAGAGAAGCAGCTGTTCCTTTCTAAACTGCATATGTTTCACCTTCTTTGTTCTCGATTTGACTACTGGCACAGACATGTGTTTCCTGAAAAGCCTTCAGATACTCCTGCACATCCTCACACTGCATCAGCCCGCTCATCACACAGGCTCCCCTGGCACCGGCTGCCCGGACCGATTCGATCGTTTCAGGGGAAATTCCCCCGATAGCATAAACCGGAATGGAAACACTTTGGCAGACTTCCCGCAGAAAATCAAGTCCGCGCCCCGGCAGTCCCTTTTTACAATCTGTTGCAAAAATATGTCCGGCAGACAGATAGGTGCAGCCAAGCGTCTGCGCCTCCTTCGCATCCTCTACAGAATGACAGGAAGTTCCAAGCATCCGGAAATGCTGCTTTTGCTGTACAGTCAGCTTTCTTAAAACCGGCAGCGGAAGATGAATGGCATCCGCTCCCAGTTCCAGTGCCGCATCCACAAAGGAATGCAGAATGCAGGGGACCTGATACTCCTTACAGATATGCATTACCTGTGCGGCAAGCTGCCGGTATGCCTCCTCTGGCAGATCCTTTTCCCGCAGGATCATACCTGACGGATGTGCAGAGGCAAGCTTCTCCATACGAAGCAGAAAATCTTCCCCGCAAAGTGTGCGATTGGTTACGCAAATAATATCCAAAATAATACCTCCTGGCATTTTTTATTCTGCTGCCTCCAGCGTGAACCAGAATTCCACGCCATCATCCAGATTTTCCACTCCACATTCCTGATGATGCGCATCCATAATCGCCTTTACAATGGACAGACCGATTCCGCTGCCGCCATAAGCGCGGGTACGTGCCTTGTCCACCTTGTAAAATTTCGTCCAGAGATTCGGAATATCCTCCTCCGGAATCGGATTGCCGTTATTGAATACCCAAACCTTTACCTGATTCTCCTGCCTCTGTGCACGGATACGGATATTCCGCTCACCGTCCAGATGATTCATGGCGTTATTCAGATAATTGGTCAGTACTTCCTCGATCTTGAACTCGTCGGCACGTACATAAAGCGGCTCTGTCTGCGCAACGGTCACATGCGCGTCTTTCTGCTGGATGAGAATGCCTGCGGAATTGATCAGATCCCGAATCAGCTCCGTCACATCGAACGTACTGATCACCGGTGCATCATTGCCGGACTCCAGCGCTGACAAAGTCAGAAGCTGCTTGACCATCTTGTTCATCTTCCCCGCCTCATCCATGATTACCTCACAGTAATAGCTGCGGCTTTCCTCATCCTCGCACATACCCTCCGTCAGCCCCTCAGCGTATCCCTGAATCAGGGCAATCGGAGTTTTCAGTTCATGGGAAACGTTGGCAATGAATTCCTTTCGCATCTCATCGATTTTGATCTTTTCTTCGATATCATGCTGCAGCTGCTGATTGGCATCCTGAAGCGCTCCGATCGCCTCTTTCAGTTTCTGTGACAGCGTATTCATGCTGTTGCCGAGTATCCCGATCTCATCCTGCGCATCATCCACATAGCTGACATCGAAATCCAGCATGGACATCCGCTCCGAAAGACGTGACAGCTTCATAATCGGTTTCGTGACCCGATTCGTTACAAAGTACATCAGAATGCTTCCGAATACCAGGACTATCAGACCCACATACGTCATAAACCGGTTGGTCAGTTCCACACTTTCCCGAATACTGGCCAGCGGCATGGACATAAGAAACAGCGTACGGTCATCTGAGAAAAATCCCCAGCTCTCCATGTACATGTTCACTGACCGGAAATCGTAATTGATTTCCACCACATAATTTTCATGTTCTTTCAGTGTTCTGGAATGGTTGTCTCCATGTCCCAGAACATAGCGCTGCACCTTCTGCGCAAGGAAATCATTCAGCCGGCCGGAACTGAGAATCGGTTTTCCCGTGTTGCTGTCAATCAGGACTACCGTAATATTATTCATCTCACTGTAATTCCGAATGGTATCCAGCAGAGTCTCCTCCTGTGGTGCGGAATCTTCCGCACCGCCTGGATCATCCCGCTGCTGATCCCTGCTGCTTTCATCGGAAGACCGCGGTCTCGTCGGAGGGATCTCTTCTTTCGGTATCTTCTTACCCTGACGCGCAGAATCTCCCCAGATCTCCCACTCCTTTTCCAGCTCAGAAGCAATCACATCCGCTATGTCTTCCCCGGCATTCACTTTTTCCATAATCATGGCATTGACATTGTCATAGGCCTCCTCCATGACTCTGAGTTTCTGATTCACATAATAACGCTCCAGCCACCAGTTGTTGACCCCCCATATGGTCAGAAGCATGCATGTCATCATCAGCACAAAGATCAGCATGATCCGGTGACGGATGGAGTGGCGGATGCTGAACATCTGCCCAAACCGTTCTCTCCATGCCTTTTTCATCACGCGTCCACCTCGAATTTATATCCCATGCCCCAGATGGTCTTGATGTACTCCCCCTTCTCGCCCATCTTGCTGCGAAGCTTCTTGACATGCGTATCGATGGTTCTGGCATCACCAAAGTAATCGTAATTCCAGACGTTATTGAGAATCTTCTCACGCGAAAGAGCAATCCCCTGATTCTCCATAAAATACGCAAGAAGTTCAAATTCCTTATAACTTAAATCAATCGCTTTTCCATCAATCGTCACCTGATGGGCCGCCTTATCAATCCGAATTCCGCCCACTTCCTCCGCATCGGACTGAACTGCCTTGCTTCTGCGCAGAATCGCTTCCACACGCGCCACCAGAATCTTCGGCGAAAACGGCTTGGAAATGTACTCATCCACCCCGAGCTTAAATCCCTGAAGCTCATCCCGTTCTTCTCCGCGTGCCGTCAGCATGATAATCGGTACCTGAGAGTACTGCCGGATCGTTCTGCATACCTCCCATCCGTCCATCTTCGGCATCATAACATCCAGAATCATCAGCGCGATGTCCTTCTGCTGAAAAAACAGGTCTACCGCCTGCTCACCATTTTCCGCTTCCACGACCTGAAACCCTTTCACGGTCAGGAAATCTTTCACCAGTTTTCGCATTCTGGCTTCATCATCTACGACCATTATTTTCAATGCATCCATATCTGCCTCCTGCATTATTCTTTCATTTTCTCATTTTAGCAGATAATCAGAGAGTTTTCCAGCGCTTCACAGAGATTTCACAGTTGGCTTCTACGCTTCAAAACGGCCTTTCATCCGAAGTTCCCTCTGCCACATCGCACACTGTCCTCTCACAAACAGACTGTCAATCGAAAAAGTATCATCCAGGATCAGGAGATCGGCATCGGCGCCTTCTGCCACGCATCCCTTCTGCCCTTCTTTCCCAAGCAGAACCGCCGGTGTGCTGGTGAGAAGCTTCAGTGCCTCTTCAAGCGGCATGCCGCGGCGCACCAGGCTCTGTATCGTCCGGTGCAGGTACTTCGGAGAGGCATAAGTGAGCCCAATGCACTCCCCGCATTCGTTGAAGCGAGGCTGACTTCCGAATGCATCGCTGGATAGCGTCACATGATCGGCAGATACACCGTCCTGCTCCAGCAGCTTCATCAGTTTTTCTGCCGCATGTTCCAGCTCCTGATCATCACTCCCCGCTGTGCAGTCTATGTAACCGCCCCGGCGTACCAGTCTGGCACCCGCTTCCATCAATTCCGGTGTACGCAGCATATGCGTTGGCAGAAGATTTTTCGCCGGAACATCCGAATGATCCAACACATAGAAAACCGGATCCAGCTTTCCTTTTCCGGATCCCATATGCATGGTGACAAGCCCCGGCGTACCGGAAAGCAGTCCCGCCCGCCGCGCTGCCGTTGCCAGTGCAATCAGATCCTCCCCTGTCGGATTGGAACTGCGATGATCGGAAACGGCCACTTTCACACCAATCATCGGAGGGATCATAATGATGTCCTTCTCAACGCTGCCTGTGATCGTCGTCGGAGGATATCCGTAAGCACTGGTCAGCGTATAAACCGTCATCCCCTCCTGCGTCAGCGCACGGGCTTTGGCCACAAGATTCTCCACGCTTCTCGTCACACCATCGGTTCCCAGAAGGCCTACCACTGTCGTAATGCCGTTTTTCAGGAAGACACTGAGCTGTGACTCCGGAACACGGGAAGCCGGTCCCTGTTCTCCACCGCCTCCCGTAATATGCACATGCATATCGATATAACCAGGAACCAGTGTTTTCCCCTCCAGATCAAAGACCTGCACCTCCCGCAGATCATCATAGCCGCAGATGGTATCCGCAATCCGCAGAATCTTCTCCCCTTCAATCAGAATATCCTTTTTTCCCAATGGAGCAGGTGCATATACATCTGCATGCTTCAATAACTTGATCATAATCTTTACACTCCTTCGGTTCTTTCACTGATGGTCTTGTCGCCCAGCATTCTCCCCCATTATAAAAGCTTTTCATTCCTCAGGCAATAGCTTTTTCATACCGTTACAATTGGATGATTGTTGTCATTTTACACCGATTTCACCCAAATCGGTAGCCTTCCATGATATTTTCGGGTATAATTGATATCAAAAAAGAACAGGAGAACTTAAGAATCTTATGAATACAATTGATTTCAATGAAAAGAAGGGGTTTATCTGTGATATGGACGGTGTGATCTATCACGGGAACCAGATCCTGCCGGGTGTGGCAGAATTCATCCAGTGGCTGCATGAGGAGAAGAAAGAATATCTCTTTCTGACCAACAACAGCGGTTATACTCCCAGGGAACTGAACCAGAAGCTTGCACGTATGGGACTGGATGTACCGGAGGAGCATTTTTATACCAGTGCACTGGCCACCGCTGCTTTCCTGAAAGACCAGGCTCCCGGTTGCTCGGTGTTTGCCATCGGTGAAGCAGGATTGCTGAATGCTCTTTATGACGCCGGAATCACCATGAATGATGTCAATCCCGATTATGTGGTAGTCGGTGAGGGACGGGCCTACTCGCTGGACACCCTGACGAAGGCAACAAACCTGGTTCTTGGCGGAGCCAAACTGATCGGAGCCAATTCCGATGTGTCCGGTCCCATCGAAAACGGCATTGCACCGGCCTGCGGCGCTCTGATCGCTCCCATCGAAATGGCAACCGGAACCAAAGCCTACTTTTGCGGCAAGCCGAATCCGCTGATGATGCGTACCGGCCTGCGCCTGCTCAACTGCCACTCCGGTGATGCCGTGATGGTAGGTGACCGTATGGATACCGATGTCATCTCCGGTTTGGAAAGCGGCATGTCTACAGTCCTGGTGCTTTCCGGAGTTTCCACAATGGACACCCTGAAAACCTATGCTTACCGCCCATCCATTGTATTAAACGGTGTCGGCGATATCGTAAAACTGGCAAACAGCCAACAGGAGAAATAATTCCATAAAGAAATGCCAGTCCCCACATCGAGGCTGGCATTTCTCCTGTTTTTAGAACTTAATAACCCCAAGCAGCGTGGACAGAATGAAATGATACAGCTGACCGGCTTCCACTCCTGCATTTGGAAATCTTCTTCTGTATTGTCATGATATACTTTTTATTTTCAGCGTCCGCAGATACGCCTTCTGCTCCGGAGTGATCCGATAACTTTCCACCGCTTTCTGAATCGTCTTGTTATGCGTCCACGGCTCCAGCCGCTGCTCTTCCAGATACGGAACCACGGCATCGTACTGCTTTGCCAGTGCTGTGGCAAAATACCAGGCCGCCATCATCCGAACGTAATACTCCTCCGAGCGTACTCCTGCCACAAGCTCCGGATATTCTCTGTCAAAGGCATCATCCAGATAAAACCGCATCAGCATCCCGATTCCGAACCGGATCGTATACGTGTGATCCGAAGCGATCCAGATCCGAATCTGATCCAGAAGCTCCTGCAGATGCTTCTTCAATACCTTCGGTGCCATCAGATCGCAGGTTGCCCAGTTGTCCACATACGGCAAAAAACGGTTCAGCTCTGTGATGCAGGTTCCATAATCACGAATTTCCTCAATCAGAAAGCCATGGAGATTATTCTCATCATAATAGCGGTGCGGCAGGATCTGCAGATATTCCGCAGCTTCCGGCGTTTTCGCCAGCCCTTTCGCATATTTGCGCAGCTGCGGAGTCCGGACTCCGATGATCCGTTCCGGATCTATGTCCGGAATCAGCTTACTGTGAAAATCACGGTAGGAAAGATCCTGCATGGAAAACAACTGATTCCGAACCGACAGCTCTGCTTCCTTTGCCCATTCCTCATTCATAACTGTCCTTATTCTTCTGCTGCAGTCTCGCTTACCTCAATCCCCAGCTCCTCCAGCTGTTTCGGATCAACCGGTGTCGGTGCCTCGGTCATCAGACAGGACGCATCCTTCACCTTCGGGAATGCGATCACTTCACGAATGCTGTCGCAGCCGCCCATCAGCATCACCACACGATCCAGACCATAAGCCAGTCCTGCGTGCGGCGGAACTCCATACTTGAATGCTTCAAGCAGGAATCCGAACTGATCCTGTGCCTTCTCCGGCGTGAAGCCCAGAACCTCAAACATCTTGGACTGAATATCGCTCTGATGGATTCTCACAGAACCGCCGCCGATCTCTGTACCGTTCAGCACGATATCATACGCCTTCGCGCGTACTGCACCCGGATCGCTGTCAATCAGATGCCAGTCTTCATCCATCGGCATCGTGAACGGGTGATGCATTGCCACGAAACGTCCCTGCTCCTCGGAATACTCCAGCAGCGGGAATTCCGTTACCCATACAAACCGATAATCATCCTTCTTCAGCAGATCCTGCTGACGTGCCAGTTCCAGACGCAGAGCGCCCAGCACATCCCACACAACCTTGTTCTTATCCGCAGCAAACAAAAGCAGGTCACCCGGCTTGCCGTCCATGGCAGCAACCAGAGCTGTCATCTGCTCTTCCGTCATGAACTTTGCAAAAGAAGACTTGAAGGAACCGTCTGCCTGAATCGCAATGTAAGCCAGACCCTTCGCTCCATAGCCCTTTGCGAACTCAACCAGTGCATCGATCTTCTTACGCGGCATAGCGCCCTGTCCTTCTGCGTTGATACCACGCACGGAACCGCCGTTTTCAAGAGCGCTCTTAAATACAACAAACTCACAGTCCTTTACAACGTCCGATACATTCTTTAACTCCATGCCAAAGCGCAGATCCGGCTTGTCAGAACCAAAGCGGTCCATCGCCTCCTGCCAGGTCATCCGCGGAATCGGCTGCGGAATCTCCACATTCAGAATCTCCTTGAACAGCTTGTACAGCAGACGCTCATTGACATCAATGACATCATCTACATCCACGAAAGACAGCTCCATATCGATCTGGGTAAACTCCGGCTGACGGTCTGCGCGCAGATCTTCATCACGATAACATCTTGCCAGCTGGAAATAACGATCGTAACCAGAGCA
>JALFHZ010000223.1 GCA_022776445.1 Lachnospiraceae bacterium | reverse complement strand
CTATGATATTGATCTTCTTATCTTTATAAAAGACAGCCGTATTCTTGGACAAAATCGTGATACCGCGCTCACGCTCGATATCATTGGAATCCATAACTCGCTCTGCTACTTCCTGATTGGCACGAAATACACCGCTCTGCTTTAAAAGCTCATCCACCAAGGTCGTCTTGCCATGGTCAACGTGAGCAATAATCGCTATGTTTCTGACATCTTCTCTCTTCATCTTCATAACAGAATTCTCTTTCTTTATCTCAAATAAGTTCTCATTGCAGTTTTTTAATATAGCATCACACAAAAAAGAATGCAAGAGGTTTTACAAAAATCATTCAAAAAGAATTACTTCCTTATCTATAGTCCCGTAATACAGGCTTCCGGTATCTTCAATCACAGCCTTTCCGTTCGTCTTCTCCGTAATCTGGGTCACGAAAGCTCCTTTCATCGGAGCGGGAACCATCAGAGTCACAACCACCTGATCCGTATACTGCGTATCCAGCGTCGTAAGTCCCATCTGTGCAGCCACATACTGAATCTTGCCTATGCCGTTATAATCCGTCGTGATCTGCATGCGGCTGCCAAGGAATTTCTCAACCACAATGCTGTTCTTCAGCCCTTCCTGGACGGCGCCGGAATATGCCCGCACCAGACCGCCGGTGCCCAGAAGCGTTCCGCCAAAATAGCGCGTCACAACCACACAGATATTGCGGATCTCCTCCCCAAGAAGCACATCCAGCATCGGTCTGCCCGCCGTCTGGCTCGGCTCCCCGTCATCACTGCACCTCTGAATCTGACCGCGCTCACCGATCACATAAGCCGAACAGTTGTGCCGTGCATCCCAGTATTTTTTCTTCATCTCCTCTATAAAAGCAACCGCCTCTTCCTCGCTCTCCACCGGACGGGTCGTCGCAATAAACCGCGATTTTTTCTCCACCAGCTCTCCGGTTCCGCCCTCATACAGAATTTTATATCGTTCTGTCATATATGCCTTTCCTCTCTGAATAGCTTTCCTGATTTCCTGTCAATACTGATATCGACTGCCCTGTTCTTCATCATAGCAGGAATATCCCCAATTTTCAACCATATTGAATTGTCTCACGATGTTTGTTATAATGATAGTTGAGTTTTTTTGACCGCATAACCGCAAAGGAGGAGTTCTTATGAATTCAAACTACGGAAAGAATGAGACAGAAAAGAAAATCAAAGCGGTGAATTCCAAAGCCGGTAAATATACGACCAGAGTCTGCCTGACTTTCATGAAAACCTGTCTGGGGCTGTGTCTGTTTTCCATCCTGATCCTCATCAGCATCGGTGTCGGTATGTTTCGGGGCATCATTGACAGCGCTCCCGCTCTGAATGTGGACAGCATTGTCCCCATCGGCTATGCAACGACCGTATATGACAGTGCAGGGAACCTGACGGATACGCTGGTGACCACCGGTTCCAACCGGGAAGAAGCCACCTACGAGGAACTGCCGCAGGATCTGATTGATGCGTTCGTTGCCATTGAGGATTCCCGATTCTGGACGCACAACGGCATCGACCTGCGCTCCATCTTCCGTGCCGCTGTCGGCGTGCTGACCGGTGAGAACCGCGGCGGCGGAAGCACCATCACCCAGCAGCTGATTAAGAATAATGTGTTTAACGGCGGTATGGAAACGAGCTTCGGAGCCAAGCTGGAACGCAAGATTCAGGAACAGTATCTGGCGCTTCAGCTTACCAAATCCATGGACCGCAAGCTGATCCTGACCAACTATTTAAACACCATCAATCTGGGCAGCAATGCCCTGGGCGTCAAGGTTGCAGCCAAGCGCTACTTTGATAAGGATGTCTCGGATCTGACGCTCTCAGAGTGTACGGTAATCGCCGGAATCACACAAAACCCATCCCGGCTGAATCCCATCACCGGCCGGGAAAAGAATGAAGAAAAGCGCAAGGTGATTCTTCAGTACATGTACGAACAGGGTTACATCACGAAGGAAGAACAGGAAGCGGCACTGGCCGACAATGTCTACGACCGTATCAAAGACGTCGATACCGTGATCAAGGGAAACACCACCCCCTATTCCTATTTTACCGACGAACTGATTCAGCAGGTGAAAACCACGCTGATGGAAAAGCTCGGATACACCGAGACGCAGGCATACAACCTGCTCTACAGCGGCGGCCTTCAGATTTACACCACGCAGGATCCGGAGATTCAGACCATCGTAGACGAAGAGGTCAACAATCCGGAGAACTACTCAGCAGCCCGCTATTCCATGGAATATCGTCTTTCCGTCACCCATGCCGACGGGACATCCGAACATTTTTCGGATGAATCGATCAGATCCTGGCACAGAAACGTGCTTTTTGACAACCACGACGGACTTTATAACAGTGAGGAGGACATCCAGGCGGATATCGATGCGTTCAAGGCATACAAGCTGCTGGAAAGTGATACCATTATCGGTGAAAATCTGACCAAAACCCTTCAGCCACAGGTTTCGTTTGTCATCATGGATCAGAAAACCGGACAGGTCAAGGCGATCAGCGGCGGACGCGGTACAAAGACCGCCAACCTGACCCTGAACCGTGCCACCAACACCACACGGCAGCCCGGATCCGCCTTCAAGGTGATTACCGCATTTGCTCCGGCACTGGATACCTGCGGAGCCACGCTCGGAACCGTGTACTACGACGCGCCTTACACGATCGGACAGAAAACCTTCTCCAACTGGTACAGCCAGGGATACCTTGGTTATTCCAGCATCCGGGACGGCATCATCTATTCCATGAATATTGTGGCTGTGCGCTGTCTGATGGAAACAGTTTCGCCGCAGCTCGGTGTGGAATATGCGGAGAATTTCGGCATCACCACCCTGACTTCCACAGACTATAATGCAGCGACTGCACTGGGAGGCATTACCAACGGTGTAACGAATCTGGAGCTGACTGCCGCGTATGCATCCATTGCCAACGGAGGGGTCTACACCAAACCGGTATTCTTCACCAGGATTCTGGATCACAACGGCAAGATCCTGATCAACAACGAACCGGAAACACACCGGGTATTAAAGGATTCTACCGCGTTTCTCCTGACAGATGCGATGAAGGATTCCATGGAAAGCAACCGCAAGTTCGCGCGGCAGGGAGTCAATGTCAACTCCACAAGCACCCGCTGCAATATTCCGAACATGTCCAATGCCGGCAAGAGCGGTACAACTACCAAAAACAATGATATCTGGTTTGTAGGCTACACCCCTTACTACACGGCAGGCGTCTGGGGCGGCTGCGACGACAATCAGAAGCTGACCGGTCAGAACGGAGGCACCTCATTCCACAAGGATATCTGGCGCAAGATCATGACCCGGGTACATGAGGGATTGGAAGACCCCGGCTTTACTGTTCCGGACAGCATCGAGACAGCCACCATCTGCCGCAAATCCGGCAAGCTGGCCATAGCCGATGTATGTGCACACGATCCGCGCGGCAGCGCTGTATACACCGAATATTTTGCAAAAGGTACGGTACCGACCGAGGTCTGTGATACCCATGTCAACGTCACAGTCTGTGAGGTCACCGGTCTGCTTCCGGGCGAGTTCTGCCCGAAGGTATCCCGCATTCGAATGGCACTTCCGGCGGACGCACAGGGAAGCACCGATGATTCCGCATTTGCCATGCCGACTGAAATCTGCCCCGGTCATGGTTCCACCACACTGGATCCGGATAATTCCGGCCCGTCCAATGTTGGTCCGGGCGGTCCCGGCGGATATACTTCCCCGATCGGGCCCGGATATGTATCCCCAGGTTCCAGTCCGGCACAGGGGAACCACGGATCCGTCTCACAGGGCCCCGGAAGAGACTAGCATCAGAAAAGGCAGCTGTTTTGCACAGCTGCCTTTTTCTTTCCTGATTTATCGGGTTGCCTGATCAAAAAACCATTCCTGGGAATTCAGAGGTGCATCTTCTGTCTGAACCCTGATATAGCTGCCATCACTCTGCAGTTCCCGCGCCTGCTGATTGTCACAAAGCATGGTTACAAACATTTCACTCAACTGACCGCGCAGCTCCTCATCGCAGATCGGAACCGCCACCTCTACACGGCGCAGCGTATTCCTGGTCATAAAGTCTGCCGAAGCAATGTATATTTTCTGCCTTGTTCCGCATCCGAAGATATAAATGCGGGAGTGCTCCAGATAACGACCCACAATACTGATCACCCGGATATTCTCGGTCTTGTCCTTCACGCCCGGAATCAGACAGCAGATGCCGCGAACCACCATGTCAATTTTCACGCCGACCTGCGACGCAAGGATCAGGCGGTCGATAATTTTCTTATCTGTGAGGGAATTGATTTTGATGCCGATGTAAGCAGCTTCTCCTGCTTTGGCATGCTCCATCTCCTCATCAATCATCTCCAGAACCCGGTTCTGCAGACAGTTGGGCGCCACCAGAAGGTGTTTGGAATCTTTCACCGTCTCTCCCATTGCAAGTGCCGCAAATACCGTAGATGCCTCATGCCCAATCCCCGGGTCACTGGTCATCAGGGACAGATCCGTATATAATCTTGCTGTTTTTTCATTGTAGTTGCCCGTTCCGACCTGTGTGATATACTCCAGTCTTCCCTCTGTCTTCTTCGTAATCAGGCAGAGTTTGGAATGCACCTTATAGCCATCCAGACCATAGATCACCTGGCAGCCGGCAGCCTCAAGTCTTCTGGACCATTCAATGTTATTTTCTTCATCAAAGCGGGCTTTCAGTTCCACGAGCACCAGCACTTCTTTTCCGTTTTCTGCTGCTTCAATCAGGGCCTCCACGACCTTGCTCTGCCTTGCCACACGATAAAGCGTCATTTTGATCGACACAACGTCCGGATCATTGGCCGCTTCCCGAAGCATCTCCAGAAATGGCTTCATGCTCTCATACGGATAACACAGCAGCTTGTCCTTTTCCTCAATCTGCGCCATGATCGGCATATCCATGCGGAACTGTGCGGAATTCTGAGGAATCCGCTTTTCATAGAAAAGCTCCGGAATATTGCGCAGTTTATCCTGGATCTGAAACACGAAGGAAAGATCCAACGGCGTATGCGTCCGGAATACATACTCCGTATTGGTTTTCAGGTAATCGCACAGAATATCTACGATATTGCCGTCCAGTTCCCGTGACATCTCCAGACGCACCGGTGCCAGTCTCTTGCGTTTTTTGATCAGCTCTATCATGAAATCCCGATAATCCAGATCCTCATCATACAGAGCGTCCGCATCAATATCCGCATTTCTCGTCACACGGATCAGAGATTTTTCTTTTACGGTATATCCCGGAAACGCCTTGGGGATATAATGTAAAATCAGATTCTCAGCCAGCATATAGGTTCCGGGGTTGCCCGGTACCGGAATCAGTCTCGGAAAAACATTGGAGCTGCAGGGGATAATCCCAAGCTTTTCCCTGCCATTTTTTCTCTCCAGCACGCCTACTGCATAGATCTCTTTATTTCTCAGGAACGGAAACGGCTGCCGTTTGCCCACAATTGTAGGAGAAATCAGGGGAGCGATCTCCGTTTCAAAATACTGCGCCAGTGATTCACTTTCCTTCTTGCTCACCTTGCGGAAATCCACCAGTCTGATTCCACATTCCTCCAGATTCTTCATCAGCGATTCATAGACCGCATCTTTTCTGTGATTCAGCCGGGTCACCTGCTCCAGTATCGCCTCGATCTGCTCTGCAGGCGTCATATTGGTTTTATTGTCACGGATATCCTCAGAAACACTCATCTGATCAATCAGGGAACCAACTCTTACCATAAAAAACTCATCCAGATTGCTCTGATAAATAGACGCAAAAGAAAGGCGCTCACATAAAGGCACTTTCTCACTCTCCGCCTCCTCCAGAACACGCTCATTGAATTTTAACCATGACAATTCACGATTCATGTAAACATTCTGCTTACCCATGCTTTTGTTTTCCTCCCTTTCAGCACTTTGCCCTTGTAAACAAATATACATAGTTTACTATAAATCGTGAATCTAGAATTCCATGTGATATTTATGTAAAATCTATGTTAAATCGCAGGCTGTACGCTTAAATGAAAGCTCCTGCGCTTCCTTCAATTTTCCGACTGCCTCTGTTACAGCCTCATAATCTGCGGAAACCTGCCCAAAAAGCTCCTTCCACAGATCCGGAGTCAGCTTCCGCTCTCCTCTCTCCCGCAGAACCTCCGTCAAAGCACCCGAGGAGCTTCCAAGCCTTTGAAATCCCAGATTCTGGCTCACACCCTTCAGCGAGTGTGCCGCACGAAAGGCTTCTTCATAATCCTCTCGCTCCAGTGACGCAGATAAATTCCGGTAGCTCGGATCAGACAGAAATTTTATGACAAACTTTGTTATAATCTTATCACTTGGAATCCGCTGTCTGACATCCTCATAGTTTCCTCCAATTGTATCATAGCATTCCTTCAGCTCCATATATTCTTCTCCTAACTTATATTGATTACTGTAATTAATAATTTCGTTCTTTTCTTCATTATCTCTCCGCCACTTCAATCCTATGCCCGTCCGGATCCTTAAGCATCCGCACACGTTTGCCCCAGGAATTTACGAACTATCATGGCGAGTTTCCTTTTCATCCCACCCCAAAATCCGTAATTTCGTAAAGCACCTCCACTGCCGGATCTTCGAGCAGCCATCGATATTCTTTCATAAACCATGCCACAAGTTCCTCATCACGACGGATCGACGTTGTATTGTTATTATACACATTCACCGTTCCAAGCAGAAAATACTTTTTCAGACATTCGATATCCCGCACAATCATCTCCTTCGTCTGACCCTGTATGCCCACCATCAGGCATGGGGAATCGAAGTACTCCGCTACTTCTTCCGGGCAGGTAAAGTCGGCATGCTTATTCAAAACCGTCTGACGAAACACATTGTCAAATGTCTCCACACCAATCTTATATACAATGGGAATCTGCATGCGTTTTCTCATGTCATCCAGCCGGTTTCTGTACATCCAGTGTGCCTCAAAAAAAAGCTTTTCTATCTTTTTTTCTCTCACGACTTTTTCGATGTCAGAAAGTGTTTCTTCCGGCAGTTCAAAACAGCTTCCGGAATTGATTACCTCCAGTGCCCCGAATTCTCCTGTCACCTGCTTTAAAACACTGCGGTTTAAAACAGCCATAGCCTTTCCGTCTCTGCTGTTATCTTCAATATAATCACAAAATGTACACTTCCCCCATGCACAGGGAAATCCTTTTAAAAGGCAGATTTCCCGTTTGTTTTTATTGGTAATTTTACTGTAACGCTCCTCAGGTACTCCCACTTTATGCTCTCCTCATCTATCTTTTGTTATGTTCTGATTCGCTTCTCCCCTGTCTCCGGACATATTTCAGATCAGCAGGCAGCACACGCACCGCCATTGCCACCAGATACAGGCTGATTACCCGATCCAGATAATCCGTCACGATCTGCACAAGGAAAACACTGGCTGTCATGCCAAGGGACGTATGGGACAGAAGCTGTACGAGAATCGAAGATCCCGAAGATGTAATTCCGCCAAACAGCTGCGCACAGATCCAGGCACTCAGCATGGTTCCGGGAAGCGTTACCGCCACCGCCGCCGGCCAGACATGAGCCATTCTGCTTCTGATGATTCCGGATACCATACCTGCCATAAAGCCGGTCACCATCCCCACCGGTGCAAAATAGAGCGAATAAATATCCGTTGTCATTCCCATTACCATGCCGCTCAGCAGGTTCGGAATCATACCATAAAAGGGGCCGAGCAGAACTCCGGTCATGATGGTTCCGATACTGTCAAGATAAATGGGAAGCCGCAGGAACAATGCGGCCTGCCCGCCCGCAATATTGATGCACACGGCGAGTGCCACTAGGCAGATTTCTTTTCCTGTAATTTTTCTGTTCATGACCGTACCTCCCTCGCCTGATACCCGGAATCCGGTACAAGCTGCTCGATCAAATCAAGCGTCTTCTCCTCCGCCCCCAGCAACCGGGAGAAAAACAGGGTAAAAAACTGTCTGGCATCCACCTGAATCATCACCCTTGCATTTGGTTCTTTTTTATAAAAGTTCATGGAATCCACCACCGTCTGGCCTATGGAAATCCCTTCGGTTTCCACTTCTGTATAGGTATCGAATCCACTGCACAGATTCCGGTTGACAAAATACGCCACAGCCAGGGGATCATTGATCACACAGCCGATCAGATGCTCCCACTCCCAGTGAAAGTCAAAATAAAACTTCGTAATCTCCTGCACAAAAGTACCCGTCTGTGAATCCAGCCGTTTCATATACTCCAGGAGATTCGGTGTCAGCACGATCTTGCGTGTCACATCCAGACCAATCATGGTAATCTTTTTCCCAATTTTTGCAGTTTCCTCATACACCAGTGCAGCGGCATCCGGATCTGCCCAGTAATTATACTCTGCCACCGGGGAACAATTTCCATAACTTCGGAAATTTCCGCCCATGGAGACAATCTCCCGGATCTGTGCAAAAGCCTCCGGATCCTGCTGAATCAAACATGCCAGATTGGTCATGGGACCAAGTGCAATCACAGAACATTCCTCTCTTTCCTGATCCATTGAACGCCCCCGTTTTCCGAATCTCATTTTCAGAAATTCCACCGCACTCATGCTCTGCTCATACCCCGGCACTTCCGGAAGGAAACTTTCTCCGAGTCCATCTGCCCCATGCGTATCCAACGCATTGACATACTCCCGCCTCAAGGGACGTTCCTCCCCCTTAAAAACAGGAATATCAAGACGGTTCATCTGCTTCAGTACCTTTTTGGCATTGGAAAATCCCATTTCCACGGGACAGTTGCCACATACAATGGTAATTGCTTCCACATGCAGTTCCTCCATGGACAACGCCAGCATCAGTGCCAGACTGTCATCAATTCCGGGATCACAGTCAATAATGACTTTTCTTGTTTCTTTTACACGCATCTTTGCTCTCTCCTCATTCCTGAAAAGGGCAGATTTACAAAAAATGCCGCCCTTTGCCATTTCCGAGTACCTCAGATAAGCATACCGGAATTCCTGATATTATCCTGAATTCCGATATGCCAAGCAAAAAGCAGCACGATTCGTTTCGTACCATGTATTTTCTTATTTGCCTAGTTTTTTATACTGGGAGGTTCTCGAACCAGTTTGTAACGTTGGAAGTATAGCACACTTCTGGTGAAGATGCAACCGTGCAATTGGCAGGATTGCTGTTTTCAGACCATCACGAAACGCACTGTTATCAGGCCGAAGTCGTGTTTTCATGCCGATCTATCTATGATATTACCATGAGCCGCCCTTGATGACACAAGGCTATGGTCATATAATCCGGCATGCAAAAGTAAATGAACTCATTAGGAATTGTCGATGCCTATTATTTCCAATGATTAAGTTTCGGCACCACTGCTTCCATATGTGCTCGAACCTGTTCCGCAGGCCACTTCTCATTTGCCATATGTTCTACACAAAAATCAATCAGCTGCTCTTTACTGGTATACTTGAATTCGCCATCCGAGTAGCACCACTTACAATATTCTTCATTGAAATCACCATTTGGCTCTTTGCTGATTGTGGAATCATCAAGTGGCATTCCACAGCATTGACATATCAGCTGTCTCGGCGCACCTAACAGGGTGTTGATTGAAACACCAAATACCCTGGATAACAGTTTTAATGTGTCTGTATTAGGTACAGTCTCACCATTTTCCCAACGAGACACAGCCTGTCTTGTAACCATTACTTTTTGTGCAAGTTTTTCTTGCGATAATCCGCTTTTTGTACGGAGTTCATAAATAATATCCTTTGTTTCCATCGTTTTATCCTCCATAAGAAAAATATAACAATTCTTCGTCTGCCAGACAAGCAACTCGCTGTTGCTATAGGTTATTTCACAGATAAACTAGCGCAGAGTCCTTCTTCGATCGTAATGAACTCTGCACCGGCGCAATCCAGTCCCTTCTTCTTTTCTGCCATAGTTACTGCCAATTTCTTTCACAGGATCTATATAAAACAACCCATCCCGGTTACAGTAGAATAAAATTCTTTTTACTCCACCTATCTTAAATCTTGTCTCTGCATTTCCCTCCGGATAAAGCTTTACCATCTGTATTCTGTCAGAAGATTCAGCAGCCATAAAAGATATATAATGATTTTTTGTCATATGATGTTCTATGCGAACATAATACTCGTCCTCTGTTCGCTCAATAAATATCTTATGATTCTCGTCGGTTTCTTCCGGCTCCGCTGCTGTCATAAGAACACCGTGACAATGGATGACTGCTTCTCCCATACTATGAATTACGTTTCCGCAGATTGGACAAATATAGAATTTAGATTTCAGTACATTTGCAGATACATTTGAATTATAGACCGTATTTCCGGAAATCAATTCAGTAACTGATACGGAAAAAGCTTCTGCTATAGACTCAAGCAATGTGATATCCGGATATCCTTTAGCAGTCTCCCACTTCGAAATGGTCTTGTCACTCACTCCAAGCTTATCTGCTAATTGTAATTGAGTCATTTCATTTTTCTCACGCAGCCCTTTAATAACTGCACCTGTAACATATTGGTTCATTTTCTCCACCTCCAAGATCATGATAACCTTAAATTCATTTATTTTGTACCTACGGAAAGTAGAGTTGGCTTCATACCAATTAGCGCCCCCAGATACCAAAGGAAAAACGTAACTGTTCAGAACCCCGTTAGTTGAAAATGATATCCGGGTTTCGTTCAGTGCTTCACGGATAGCCGTGAAAGCATTTATTCCATGCTTGCAGGCTGATCCACTGTAACTCATGATTGTAAGATATTCCTGTGCGCTTTCTTCGCTTCGGAAGCATCCTGAGACTGTTCTCTTTTTCTTGCGACCGCGCTTGTTAGCAGGAGCTTCTTAAACCTGGCAGCCCAGGTCTGCTCCGGATGGTTTTCGATGACACCGTTTAATTCCCGGAAAAGATGTGCACAGCGGATGGCATGTGGCAATACATCCGCAGCATCCATGAACCCACCAGGTCTTTCCGTCAATACGGCTGCCGTTCTCATCGCAGTGGAGCAGACCAAGCGAGAGCATCGTCAGACGGATTCTCTCATAGGTTTGGTTTCCAAAGGCTTCTGCGTTTATCTGGCAGAACAGCCAGCCCTCGGAAGGTCCGCTTATCATCCTGAAGAGAGTGGAGAACGAATATACCATTCTGTCGAATCACTGATTGATAGGTTTACATCAGACCAAGGAACATGGACACCAGCGCAAAAACATACACAATGGCCCGACAATGGAACAGATAGGAATAATGAAACTCGAGGAAGCCCATCCACCCAAGGATCGTCTCCTGATATTAGTGCATATTTCTCTGGAACCACAGCACAGAAAAGTTCCCTCATCAAAGGAAAGTAAACCAAGCGTTTGGACTCAAATGTATTTTTAGCACCATAAGCATCCGGATATTGATGAAGAAAGATAATCCGTCATGATTAACCCTGTTTTTTCCGATAGAACAATGGGCAGGATAAGCTTTTCTCAAGACGCTGGATACACTGGGTAAGCGATGGCTGGGCGATATGCAACTTCTGGGCAGCCCGCGTAATATTCTTTTCTTCTGCAATTGTTTTTATAGCCTACAGTATTCGTCTTTAGTATAACACAAGTATCAGGGATAAAAAATCATTATTATTCAGTACGTCAGTGATCAGTCCATTCAGCCATCGGTGTTCCGACCTCAATTAAATTGCCGTCAGGGTCATAAAACCGTACGACCTTCTGCCCCCATGAATGCTCCATCAGCTCATTGACATACTCGATTACAAAATCAGATTTCTCTAATTTTTTCACAAACGCTTCGATATCCTTTTCTTCAAAATACAGCTCTGTCATATGATTCCTTGGAAGCAACTCCTTCTTTAGAAAATTCTTCCAGATTCTGGCGTCCTGCAGAACCAATCCCTCTGACATAATGACATTTCCGTCCTGATCCAGAATCACCTGTAAACCAAAGATATCCCTGTAAAATTTAATTGATTTTTCTATATCATTTACTGCAATTAATACATTTCTAAGCTTCATCTATGATCCATCCCATTGTCTGTATATTCATCTACTTCTCAACTTCTCCAGTCCAATCGAGGATTCCGCCGCATTCAACGATATTGGTATACCCCAAAGCCGCAAGCTTTGCAGAGGCCTGCTTACTTCTGCTGCCACTCCGGCAATATACATAAATCGTCTGATCCTTATTCGGCAGTTCTTCCGGCTCTGCAGCGCCAATATCCTCATTGGCAATATTGATTGCTCCCGGAATATGCCCCGCAGCAAACTCGTCCGCTCTCCTCACATCCAGGATGATATAATCTCCATTCTCTGCAAAAACTTCTTTCGCCTCTTTCATTGTAATCGATGTATATTCAGACACTTTTTTATCTCCTTCCGGCAGTTTACCTGCTATAAAAATGGATGTCATTATACCCACAGCTGCTCCTGCTATGATTAATTTCGTTCTTTTTTTCATTTGCCCTTCCTAACAAGCAGCTTCTATCTGCTCAGAATCAGTTTGACAGCATCAATCAGATTCTCGCTGAAACCTTCCAAATCATCCATCGTAATAACCTTGTCACGGACATAAAATGCAATATCCCAGATTGCATCAGATTTCGACAATTCGATTATAACACCTGGATGCTTTTTGTCCTTTTTGATTCTCTTTTCAAGCTCCCAGAAATGATCGGATGCATTTCCCGGTGCGCTCAACAATTCAATATACTCCTTTATCAACTGCTCCATATAGTGCTCCTGCCATTCAGGAACTCTCTCACGGAACAGTTTCCAATCCCGCTTTGATATTTCATACATGTAGATTGTCTCCTTTCAAAATGCCTTTCTGCGCTCGTAGTTTCATTGTACCAAGCCGCCAGCACGTCGGTTTGGTACAATATTTCTTCCTACCAGCTAATTTTACTTTCCTACAGTGCTCCCATGAGATTTCTTCATAGGTTTCTTTACCATTTTAATTTATCCTAATCGTTTCCATATGCCCTCCCAAAGTCTTTTCTTGTACTATAGCAAAAAATTAGACAATTTGGTAGACAAAATCAGACACATCATAAATAAAAAGAAGGACTAATATCGATGTTTTGCTTGTTCTATCCAATCTTCACTTTCTGAGTCTCCAGTAAAAAGTATTCTGCCTGCGGTGGTTCAAATACATTCGCATTGCAAACTTCAAGACGTTGGCATGTGTACCGGTTAGATCATGCGGTGACAGCAAAGCAAGCTTACAGAATGAAAGGGGATAAACATGGCACGTGAAATAAATGCAGAACTATCAGATGCTAAAATTGAAAAGGCAAAAGCAGATTTGGTAAAAGCCAAGCATCGATATGATGCTGCGGCAGCAACCTTAAAAGATCTGCTGGATAAGTGAGATGTTCGAGAGTTATTATTTGAGAACAGCCGGAAAGAAAAGACATTGAAAAGATTTCTGGAATACTGTTATATGATAGATGTGAAGGTGGCACTCGAAGGCTTGAATGGAGAAAAAACCAGAGGTTTAAAGGCGGAAGTTAAATACGTGAAAGAACATGACATTGGGATGACTGTAGAGCACATCCGACCATCTATCTTATAGAAACTAAAATATCTTTTTTATTTTGAAAACAATAATACACGCAACTACCACTATGACACTTAAAATAATTACGCCAGGATATCCGCTTTCTAATTCGGGCATATTTTGGAAATTCATTCCGTACCATCCGGTAATTAATGTAAGCGGAAAAAACACTGTTGATATTATGGTTAAAAATTGCATATTACTGTTCTGCTTTGCATCTACTTTTGCCTGATAAGCGTCGTTCACCTGCCCTGCATATTCCAAGAGATGAGATGTTTTATTCATCAAACGCTCTGCCCTGTCAGAAATCGTTCCAAAATACTTCAAATGTTTTTTTGCAAAATATCGATTCTCATTTTCCTCCAAAGCCTTTCCAACATCCATGATTTCATCATAATATCCACGTAAGATAAGTAGATCGCGACGAATTGCCGTAATACTGGATTAAAAATTTTCCGTATGACTGCTATGGACTGTTTCTTCCAGTTCCATCAGCCTCTTTTCAAATTGGACTAACTGTTCCAGATCACGATTCATAAACTCTGCAATAAAATTGAACAAAAAAATTTCTTTTGTCTTGTGCCTTGTACTCTTCCTTCGATTAATTCTGGCTACAAGCCTTTTTGAGAACTCATCATCGTCCACCAGTACCACCTTGTCACGTGTAATAAAAAACAAAATACGATATCTGCTCCCCTGTACATCGAGAAGTTTTGGTATACAAAAAGAACCTGTCAGACAACCCTGCTGTGCTTCAATTTTGCAAAATCCAATTTTATTAAGTTCTATTTCTCCCTCATAGATAATGCCGTTTTCTTCCAGTACATTTATTACATGATGAGAATCTGTAATGATAGGTTCAAATTCTGTGCTTTTTTCAATTTTGTCAGCTGCATAATTGTCTTTTGCCTTTAAAATATCTTCATCCAACATGTTTCTTTTCTCCAGACAGAAGTCTCCGTCTTTATAATACTTTACTTCCATTTGCTGTAAGTTTAATCTTTGCTCCCAGAAGTTCCGCTGCTTTCCTGCACATCATCATTCTTCCAAGAAAGATTTCAAAATACTCATACATCGTACAGATATCTTCATCAATTTGCAGATTTAATGTGATAAAATGTTTTTGTGCATTCACTTTTACTGTTGCATTTGTAACCGCATAATTAACACGGTCATGCTTATCAAAGCTGGCTTTATCTTTGTTTCTCACACGATTCCTTCTGACATCCGTTTTATCTGCCAGAATCAATGCAGCAGATACTGCATCAACCGCTCCTCCTGTAGATTCATCATGATTTCCGATCGCAGACATAATAATTACTCTGTCTGCCAGCGGAATATCCAGTTTTTCTAAAATCGAGTTTGACAGAAGCGCTCCATATTCTCCATGATTTTTTCGATTGATCACATTTCCAATATCATGCAGTGCTCCGGCAATCTCTGCAAGCTCAATTTCATGCTCAGAATATCCAAACTTTGACAAAATCATTCCTGCCCGTTTTGCAACGATTGCACAATGCTTTTCTGAATGATCCGTATATCCCAGTATTCCGAGATTATCATTACCTTTCTTTAGAAATGCTTTTACTTCTTTGTTCCGTAATATATCTTTATACTCCAATTCTCCCCGCCTTCTTCAATATCTTAGATTTATATTTGAAAGAGATACCTGCGCCTCATATCCTTTCTCTGCCATCATATATTCCATTCCCTTTCTGGCCAAATCTATATGATTCTTTGGAGCTACCATAATCTCCTTAATTGGCAGTAATTTACCCGTTAATTTAATCTGAATATAAGGAATCATAAATCCATCTTTTTCCCTGTACTGTACCGGACTTTTTTTATTAAAAATAAATCGATATTCCTGTTCTTCCCTGAAAGCACTATGCTTAAAAAACATAGCATAAACTGCTGTAATTTTCTGAAATTTTTTACAAGCTTTTCTGTAGACATCACTTCTGCGGTTTCTTACACCTTCCTCAATAATCTCCGAAAAAGAAAGTCTCATTTCATTTGGAATACTTTCACTCAATATTCTTCGTACTACCCTTTTTTGTTCCTCCATTTCATACAGATAATCTCTCGGAATCTTCAGCCCAGTAAAATCAAGACTTCCAGATCCCATCTTTATAAAAATCCCCGTTACTATTCACAGTCGATTTGCAGACACGATAAATAGAGCGGAGCTATAACGCCGCTCTTCACTCGATATTCTGATGTATATTCAGGAAGGTGATGCAGAGAAGATTTCAGCAACCGTATAAGGGTTCCCTTCGCATAAA
>JALFHZ010000093.1 GCA_022776445.1 Lachnospiraceae bacterium | reverse complement strand
CACATAATATTTGAATCTGTTTCCATGTTGCTGTCTGTGCCAGTTGTGTATGGTCTACATAGTTCAGCATCTCTTCCGGTTTCATCGTCTGTGTCCTCCTTGTTCTGCAAACCTGCCATTATTTTAGCGGATCGTGGCAAGAAAATCCAGTATTTTTCTTCGATATCTGCAGTTCATCAAACATGTCCCTGCCTGCTGTAAAGGACCTGTTGCAAACTTTCTGAATCCCTGATAAAATAAGGCTGTATTTCAGTTTATACGTAAACAATATCATTTTTTCAAAACAAAGGAGTTCATATGAAGAACGTTATCGTAGGACAATCCGGCGGACCTACCGCAGTCATCAACGCCAGCCTGTACGGCGTTATCAAAGAAGCACTGGCCCACGAGGAAATCGGACATGTATACGGCATGATCCACGGCATCGAAGGTCTTCTTCAGGATAACTACATGGATCTTGGTGCAGAGCTTTCCAAAGAGGATCTGGAGCTTCTGAAGGTCACGCCCGCGGCTTATCTCGGTTCCTGCCGTTACAAACTGCCGGAAGATCTGACTTCCACCTTCTACCACACGATTTTTGAAAAATTTGAGAATCTGAACATCGGATATTTCTTCTATATCGGCGGCAACGATTCTATGGACACCGTAAGCAAGCTTTCCCGCTATGCTGCCGGAATCGGCAGTGAGATCCGCTTCATCGGTGTACCGAAGACGATTGACAATGACCTGATTCAGACCGACCATACCCCGGGCTACGGCAGTGCCGCCAAGTATGTAGCCTCGACTGTCCGCGAGATCGTACTGGACTCTTCCGTTTATCAGCAGAAATCCGTGACGATCATTGAACTGATGGGACGTCATGCGGGATGGCTTACTGCAGCCAGCGTTCTGGCGAGAAAATCTGAGAGGGACAACCCGGTTCTGATCTATCTTCCGGAATCTGATTTTGAACTGGAGCACTTTGCCCATGACCTGGAAGAAGCTCTGAAAAAACAGCCAAATGTAATCGTCTGCGTATCCGAAGGCATCTCCGATGCTTCCGGGACCTTCATCTGCGAGTACGGCGACGAGGCTCAGGTAGATAACTTCGGGCACAAGATGCTGACCGGCTGCGGCAAGGTACTGGAAAATTTCGTCCGTCATAAATTCGGCGTCAAAGTCCGCTCTGTTGAGCTGAATGTCTGCCAGCGCTGCTCCGGCATGATCGCATCGATCACGGACATTGAAGAAGCGGCCGAGGCGGGCCGCGCAGGTGTCCGGGCCGCACGCTCCGGCGAGACCGGCAGGATGATCGCTTTTTGCCGTGTCAGCCAGACTCCTTACCGGATGGAGTGCCGCACCGTGGATGTCAACGAAGTCTGCAATCAGGAAAAAGCCGTACCGGCGGAATGGATCACCGGAGACGGCAACGATATCGGACAGGCATTTATTGACTACGCACTGCCCCTGATTCAGGGAGAAGCAGAGCGTCCGATGGAAAACGGAATTCCGAAGTATCTTTCCAGAGGCTAGGCAGAACGGTTACACATACCCCAGCAGCCTCGGCAGCCACATGGAAACTGCCGGCACATAGGAAACCAGCATCAGCACTGCAAAGATGGCTGCAAAATACCAGAGCAGCGGCCGAATCACCTGTTCGATTCCGGTTTTCCCTACCCTGACACCTACAAACAGGGTCGTTCCCACCGGCGGCGTGATCGTCCCGATACAGAGGTTGAAGATCATCATGATGCCAAAATGTACGGTATGCATGCCCAGCGCCTGACAGATCGGAAGAAAGATCGGTGTAAAGATCAGGCAGGCCGGCGTCATATCCATAAAGGTTCCGATGATCAGCAGCAGGATGTTGATGATCAGCAGGATCACATATCGGTTATCCGAAATCCGCAGCATTGCTTCGGATACTGCCGACGGAATTCCGGTAAACGCCATGACCCAGCTCATGATACCGGACACACCGATCAGAAAAATGATAATGCCCGTCATCTCCGCACTGTCCAGAAAGATTTTCGGCAGCTCTGACAGCCGGATGGATTTGTAAAATACCAGCGAAAGAATCAGACTGTACACCACAGCCACCACGCTCCCTTCGGTCGCGGTAAAGATTCCCCGGGTAATTCCGCCGATTACAATCACAATCATCAGCAGACAGGGAAGCGCCTGAAACAATACGTTCCACCGCTCCCTGCTGCTGAATTTTTTTGTACTGCGGTATCCTTTCTTTGTGGCAAACACAAAAATCACCGCCATACAGGCAAGTCCCCACAGAATTCCCGGAATATAACCGGCCATGAAAAGTGCCGCCACAGAAGTTCCCCCGGAAACAAGAGAATACGTAATCATAACGTTGCTCGGCGGAATCAGAAGACCGGTTGGCGCCGTAGCGATATTGGCCGCCGCCGAGAAATCCCGGTCGTATCCTTCCTCCTCCTCAATCGGACCGATGATGGATCCCATTGCAGAAGCTGCCGCCGTACCGGACCCGGAAATCGCACCGAACAACATGTTGGCCACCGCATTGGTATGAGCCAGCGCCCCCGGAATATTTCCGGTAAACAGCTTTGCAAAATGGATCAGACGGATTGCAATGCCGCCTTTGTTCATGATATTGCCGGCCAGAATAAAAAACGGAATCGCCAGCAGACTGAATACGGATATGCCGGAGAAGATCCGCTGTGCTCCGGTCAGAACGGCCGCTCCCACGTCCAGTACCGGAAGCACGGCGCAGATCGAGGACACAGCCAGCGCCACCGCAATCGGCACTCCGGCCAGCAGCATTCCCGCCAAAAGGACCAGAATCATCAGTCCGCACACCACTGCAACAGTATTCACCACCTGTCACGCTCCTTTCTGAACGGAAAAATCCGTATGATACATATCCACCGCATTCATGATGCCAAACAGCATAATCAGCACGCCTGTAATCGGCACAATCACATAGATATATGCCATCGGAATCTGTAGAGATGCCGTCTTCTGAATCAGCGTCAGCCTTGTAATGGAACAGCCGCCGTACACCATCACCACAGCAGCCAGTCCGATTGTCAGGACATCAATCCCGATCTCCAGCCATTTCCTCACGTTCCCCGTGATCTTATCTGCCAGAAATCCCATCCGCATATGATCCCGTCTGCCAAACACATAGGCTGACGCCAGTAATGCCATCCAGGTAAAGGTATAGGTCAGAAGCTCCTCTGATACCGTACTTGGTTTATTGAAACAATAGCGTGTTACAATCTGATAGGTTCCGATCAGTGTCATGCATGCAAACAGTGCCACGATGACAACGCCCAGCACCTTCCTGATTCCGTCCCTCACTTTATGCATGGTTTCCATTCTACGGTTCCCCCTTCGTCTGCCTGTTCACTGCCTGAATATGGTCATAAAGTTCGCCAATCTTCGGATTTTCCTTCAGCATCTGCGCATGAAGCGGAAGCACCGCCTGTTTAAATGCATCCACATCCACCTCCAGAAACTCCACGCCCATCTGATGGGCCGCGATATCCTTGGCCTCCTCAATACTCCGGTCCCACTCCTTCAACTCCACCTCTGTCGAGAGAGCTGCAGCTTCTTTAAACACCTGATACTCTTCCGGACTCAGACTGTTCAGAAACTTCAGATTCGCCACCAGCATATCCGGCACCATCTGATGCCGGTTGTAAGAATAATATTTGGCGACTTCCCCGTGCTTATTGTTGGTCAGGGCAAGCTCGTTATTCTCCGCCCCGTCAATCACGCCCTGCTGAATCGCCGTATACACCTCGCCAAATCCCATGGGAGCCGCAGCCGCATCAAACGCCTTTACCATCGCTACACTTGCAGGGCTCTGCTGCACACGAATCTTCATGCCCTTCAGATCCTCCGGACTCCGGATCGGCTTTTTGCCGTAAAAATTGCGGGTTCCCGCATGATACCAGGTCACCACACGGAATCCTGCTTCATCCGTCGACTCGTAAACCCGCTCCATATAATCGGTATCCTGCATGACGGCTTTATACCCCTCTTCCGAATCAAACAGATACGGCATACTGAAAATCTCATAAACACCGGCAAACGTTTCCAGATTGGCGGTACCTGCCACCACAAAGTCAATCGCCCCGGTCTGTGTCAGCTCGATCGCCTTCTGCGCCGACCCCAGAATCTCATTTGGGAAAATCTGCACCTCATACCGATCTCCCAGATGTTCCTCCACATAATCCCTGAATGCCAGCAGCCCCAGATGCTCCGGATGCGTTTCCGACTGCGCATGAGACACACGGACAATCCGTTTTCCGTTCGTAAGAGAACCGCAGCCGGTCATACAGACCAGCATGACTGCTGTCAACATGCAGGCTGCCGCTTTTTTCATCGTCTTCCTCAAGATTTCCCTTCCTTTCCTGGACACATGCTTTTCCTTCCTCGCCCATCTATCAGTCTGCGCAAAAAAAGGACTATCTATCCATTGAGGAAGATAGCCCTTGCAGTTTATCTGTTTTCTGCATCGGAGAAGCGTTTCACCGCCATACTGAACAGCAGCATTCCCACGCACGGAACAATATTGCATGCCATACCGGCGCGAAGTCCTGCCTGATTCGCAACCATTCCGGTGATCCACGGCATCAGGATTGCACCGCTGCTGGCTACCGGCAGCATGACTCCCATGCTGGTTACACTGGTCATACGTCCCGCACAGGCCACGGCTGTCGGATTCATGCCCGCCATGGACGCTGCAAATGCAAACAGCAGAAGCACCGCCATCCACTGATTGGTCGCCTGCATCATCACAACATAGAAAATCGTGCAGCCGATTCCCATCCGGATCATAGCCGCCTCCGGCTTTTTTAACGGGAATACAAACGCGATCAGAAGGCGGGCAATCAGCGTCGCACCCCACATGACCGTAACCGTATATGCACTCAGCACTCCGGTCAGAATGCCGCTTCCCTTAAAATACGTAACCATCCATCCGGTTACGCTGGTTTCCGCCGCATTCTGACAGAACACCAGTCCCGTCAGAAGCCAGAATTTTCTGCTTTTCAGGAAACTCCAGTCGCTCCCCCGGCTGCCCGCCCTTCTGCCTCCTTCCATCGGCACGCCAAGAAACGTAAGCCACAAAAGCGTTCCCAGAAGGGCCAGTACCGCCATGGGAATCTTTCCGGACAGCAGCGCGGCTGCCGAAATCACAAACGGGCAGAGAAGCGCACCCATGGCATAACAGCTGTGCATCAGGTTCATGCCCTTCGTCCGGTTCTCGCTGTTGTCACCGACCAGAATCGTGCAGGTATTCAGCGTACATCCCTTCGCCATGCCCACCAGGAAAAACGCAAGCATCAGAAGCGCCACCCAGCCGGACACCGCCATGATCCCATATCCCGCCAGATACCCGACGGTCAGAATGATCACGGTCCGCTTCATACCGATGCGTCCCGTCAGTACACCGGTAGCAAATCCGGCAATCAGGTTGCCGATATTCATCATGGACAGCAGGCTTCCTGTCGTCCCATAGTCAAATCCAATCTGCTCCTGCAGAAGACTCACAATCACGCCGCTGCTGATTGCACAGATTCCGCTCAGAAAAAATGCAAGAAAACCGGCATTTCTCTGTTTCAGATTCAGCTGTTCCATATTCATTTCCTTCTCTTTCCATGTAGTTTATTTCAATTCCTCCACAGTCACTCCATCATAGAAGAATTTCAGAATCTCCTCGTATCCCATCCCATCTTTTGCCATCCCCTGCGCACCGTTCTGACTCATTCCGGCTCCGTGGCCGAAACCTCCGCCATAGATGCAAAAAACCGGCACCCCATCTGCATCGGTTCCCTCCGGTTCCACAGCGATAAATCCGCTTGGCAGGGAGTTCCAGCCGCTGCTGGTCTTCCCGTCCTTTCGATGAATCGTCAGGCTCGAATCCCCAAGAGCGGCCCGGATCGCATTCTGGCCGGTGATGATCTTCTCACCGTCAGTTCCGGTTACCTTCAGGCATTTTGCCACTCCGCCGGGTCCCCGCTCAGTGACCTCAATATTCTTCACGGTTCCGACACCACCAATATGCGCAGTCAGGATCGTTCCGTTTGTCACGACGTTCCAGCGGAAAAACGGATAATCCGAATCGTAGGATGTCACATCCGTCTTTTTAATAAATGCCGCAAAATCCTCATTGGAATCAAATTCCAGCGTTCTCCGCCCCGGCTGCAGGGTCACCGCCTTCAGATAGGGAGTTGCAGAGCCGTTCCCGCCCCAGACGCTGCCGTCCGTCGTCGTCCCGCAGGAAGTGGAATAATAATACGCGGAGATCGGACTGCCCTGATAAAGAAGCAGTTTGCCGTACGTCTCGTTCACTGCTTCCGTCGTCCTGCTGTCTGTCTCAATGTTATTGTATACCTGAAAATTCGTACTATCGTCCACATGCGCACCGTATTCACTGTAGGTATTACTCTGAATCTGCATATAAGCATAGGTGCGCGCGCAGACTGCCTGCGCCTTCAGCGCCTCCATCTCATAGCTGGACGGCATCTCGCTGGGTACGACCTTTTTCAGG
>JALFHZ010000187.1 GCA_022776445.1 Lachnospiraceae bacterium | reverse complement strand
ACGGGAGCTCTGGATTCCAAAACCAGCCGCGAGGTGCTGAACTTTCTGAAAGAAATCAACAGCGAGGGAAACACCATCGTGATGATTACCCATGACAGCTCCATTGCTCTGGAGGCAAAGCGGGTTGTGCGGATTCATGATGGCAAGATTAATTTTGACGGAGATGTGAAAGCATATGAGGCAATCCTTTAAACTGGCAATCAAAAGTATCTGGAGCAATAAGATGCGTACCTTTCTGACCATGCTGGGCATTATCATCGGCGTTGCATCGGTGATCATTCTGGTAAGCCTTGTCAATGCCTATATGTCTTATATGACGGAGAGCTTTGCCAGCATGGGTACAAATCTGCTGAGTGTGAATATCACCAATCTGCCGTCCCGTTCCATTACGGTGGATGAGATGTACGAATTCTATGACGCACATACGGACGAATTTGACCAGATGTCGCCGCTTGTCACGGTCAGCGGTACGGTAAAGCATGGAACGGATTCCATGAGCCGGACATCGGTGACAGGTGTCAGTGAAGGTTACTTAACGATCAAGGCGTGGGAGCTGGATTACGGAAGAAACATTCAGTATGCGGACATTGCGGGAAGGCAGAAGGTCTGTGTCATCGGTGCCTATGTGGCACAGGAGCTGTATGGAAATTCCGAGAAGGCATATGGAGAAACGGTGAAGGTCAACGGATACAGCTTTAAAATTGTCGGAGTGGTGGAGCAGCAGGAAGACGACATGGAAGACGGAGGAAGTGATGATTTTTTGTGGATGCCGTATTCCTGTGCCGTGACAATGGCGCGAAACGCCAATATCAACAACTACTCCATAACGATTGCTTCTCTGACAAAGGTATCTGAGTACAAGGAGCTTCTGGAAGAGTTTCTGTATGTAAAAATGAAAGATGAAGATCTGTACAGGGTTACAGCCATGAGTGAGATGCTGGATTCCCTGAATTCCATGATTGCGATGGTGTCTGCGGGTCTGGGAGGAATCGCCGGAATCTCACTTCTTGTGGCAGGAGTGGGCGTTATGAATATCATGCTGGTTTCCGTGACAGAGCGAACCCGGGAGATCGGAATCCGCAAGGCTCTGGGAGCCAGAAGAAGCGTGATTCTGCAGCAGTTTGTCATGGAAGCGGCTGTTACCAGTTCCATCGGAGGAATCATAGGGATTCTGCTGGGAAGTGCAGCAACCTCGGCAGTGGGGGCAGTGGCAGGACTGAACGCGGTCCCGACTCCGGCGGCAGTGATCATTTCCTTCAGTGTGTCGGTGGGAATCGGTCTTCTGTTTGGCTACATGCCGGCGAGCCGGGCAGCGAAGCTGAATCCGATTGATGCCCTGCGCAGTGAATGACGATCGAATTCGGAAAGGAGCGGCTATGAAGAAAAGAGGATATCGGGCGGCAGCGATACTGGCAGCGGTTTTCACCTTTGCGGTTCATAGGATTCCGGCACCGATGGAGGCATATGCCTCGGATCGGGAAGTGGAGACTGTTTACCTGGGAACGCCGGAGCATGTATGGTGGAAAAGTGAAACTGTCGGACAGTGGTCTTCTGTCAGAAAAGCCCATGAATATCAGGTGAAATTGTATCTGGCAGATGAGATTGACCGGGATGAAGACAACTGGAGAACATTCGATCCGGAAGAGGAGGGTCTGGAAGCGGTCATGACGCAAAGAACCTCGGAGACCACCTGCGATTTCACGGAATACATGAAGGATCTGCACACCTATTTTTATGTGGTGCGTGCAGTGCCGAAGGTCAGTGAGCAGGCTTATGTTGTGAACGGGGACTGGATCGCATCGCCGGATGTGGAGTTTCGGGAGCAGGCCGTACTGGGCATCACGGAGGGAAAGTGGCGCAACTATCTGGAAGGCTCACGATATGAGGATGAGAACGGGGATTTCCTGCCGGGCGGCTGGCAGCTGATCCGCGGGTTCTGGTATCTGCTGGATGAGAACGGCTACCGTCTGACCGGCTGGCAGGAAGCGGACGGAGTTCGGTATTATCTGGAGGCAGACGGTAAGATGGCAAAAGGCTGGTTCCGGATTGGTGAGGACTGGTATTATGCGGATCAGACCGGAGCGGTGCAGACCGGGCAGGTTCGGACTGCACCGGGCGTATACTATGAGTTGGATGAAGAAGGGCGGTGGAACGGAGAAAACTGAAAATTTACTTGACTTTTCCGGTTCCTGTAGCTAGAATAGACATAGATTTCGTTAAGAAATGTGAAAGGCAATGAGCGTGTTCAGTAATACACTGTATCCTGCCAGAGAGAAGAGGTCACCGGCTGCAAGCCTCTTTCAGTTCAGACAGATGTATGAAATTCGCACGGGAGCTGCATGGCTGAAAGACTGATTCTGCGTAGGCCGTGACGTTTCATGCACGTTACGCATAATGAAGAGCTTGTGGAGTGTTTTGTCCGCCGGGAGACCGGCCTGAGCAGCAGATCATGGCCGCAGGAATTTGGGTGGTACCGCGATTGATGACAGTCGTCCCTTTGCTGATTGGCAGAGGGACTTTTTTTTGTTTCACAGGAGACCTCGTATCCTGTGATATAAAAACGTTCTGCCAGGATGCGGTCAGTTCATAGAAGAAAGGAAGGAAACCATGAAAGAGCAGTTAGAGAAGATTAAAGCAGAAGCGCTGGCACAGATTGAGCTTGCGGATGCCCTGGAGAAACTCAACGATATCCGTGTTGCCTATCTGGGCAAGAAAGGTCAGCTGACCAGCGTGCTCAAGAGTATGAAGGATGTAGCACCGGAGGATCGTCCGAAGGTCGGCCAGATGGTGAATGAGGCGAGAGAGCTGATCGAGGCGAAGCTGGAGGAGACGAAGAATACTCTGGCAAGGAAAGCCCGGGAAGAACAGATGAAGAATGAAGTGATCGATGTTACGCTTCCGTCCAGAAAGGCCAACATCGGTCACAGTCATCCGAATATGATCGCGCAGAAAGAAGTGGAGCGCATTTTCGTGGGCATGGGATATGAAGTGGTTGAAGGACCGGAAGTGGAGTACGACGAGTACAACTTTGAAAAGCTGAATATTCCGGCGAACCATCCGGCCAAGGATGAGCAGGATACCTTCTATATCAACAAGGAGATCGTGCTGCGTACCCAGACTTCTCCGGTACAGGCCCGTGTGATGGAGCAGGGCAAGCTGCCGATCCGCATGATTGCTCCGGGCCGTGTATTCCGTTCGGATGAAGTGGATGCAACCCACTCTCCGTCGTTCCATCAAATTGAGGGTCTGGTCATTGACAAGCATATCACGTTTGCAGACCTGAAGGGCACGCTGGCAGAGTTCGCAAAGGAGCTGTTTGGTGAGGATACCAAAGTGAACTTCCGCCCGCATCACTTCCCGTTCACGGAGCCGAGTGCTGAGGTGGATGTAAGCTGCTTTAAGTGCGGCGGCAAGGGCTGCCGTTTCTGTAAGGGTTCCGGCTGGATTGAGATCCTGGGCTGCGGCATGGTGCATCCGCATGTGCTGGAGATGTGCGGCATTGATCCGGAAGCATACACCGGCTTTGCGTTTGGTGTGGGTCTGGAGCGTATTGCGCTGCTGAAATATGAGATTGACGATATGAGACTTCTGTATGAGAACGATATCCGGTTCCTCAGACAGTTCTGATTTGAATAGAGAGAAAGTAAGGAGAAAGCATCATGAATACAGCATTATCATGGATTAAAGCATATGTTCCGGATCTGGACGTTACGGCACAGGAGTATACGGATGCCATGACTTTATCCGGAAGCACGGGAGAGGGATATACCTGCCTGGACAAAAATCTGGAGAAGATCGTGGTTGGGCAGATTGAGAAGATCGAGCGCCATCCGGATGCAGACAAGCTGATCATCTGTCAGGTCAATATCGGCAGCGAGACGATTCAGATCGTGACCGGCGCTCCGAATGTAAAAGAAGGCGACATGGTTCCGGTGGTACTGGACGGCGGCAAAGTGGCCGGCGGCCAAGACGGCGGTCCGCTTCCGGAAGACTGCCTTAAGATCAAGAAGGGCAAGCTGCGCGGCATCGAGTCCAACGGTATGATGTGCTCCATTGAAGAGCTTGGCTCTTCCAGAGACATGTATCCGCTGGCACCGGAGAGCGGTATCTACATTCTGCCGGAGGATACGGAGGTAGGAGCGGATGCAGTTGAAGTTCTGGGTCTGCATGATGTGGTATTTGAATACGAGATTACCTCTAACCGTGTGGACTGCTACAGTGTGGTCGGACTGGCAAGAGAGGCAGCGGCAACCTTCCGCAAGGACTTCTATCCACCGGTCGTAAAAGCAACCGGCAATGATGAAGATATCAACGATTATCTGCAGGTAGAGGTGCTTAACACCGAACTGTGCCCGCGTTACTGCGCGAGAATGGTCAAGAACATCAGATTGGCTCCATCACCGGAGTGGATGCAGAGAAGACTGGCTGCAAGCGGAATCCGCCCGATCAACAATATTGTGGATATCACCAACTATGTGATGGAAGAGTATGGTCAGCCGATGCATGCATTCGACTATGATCTGCTTGCAGGTCATAAGATTGTGGTAAAGACGGCGAATGACGGCGACGAGTTCCAGACTCTGGACGGACAGATCCGTAAGCTGGACAGCTCGGTTCTGATGATCAACGATGGCGAGAAAGAGGTCGGCATCGCAGGCATTATGGGCGGCGAGAACTCCAAGATCACCGATGACGTAAAGACCATGGTGTTCGAGGCAGCCTGCTTTGACGGCACCAACATCCGTCTTTCTGCCAAGAAGATCGGCCTGAGAACGGATGCTTCCGGCAAGTTTGAGAAAGGTCTGGATCCGAATAACGCGGAAGAAGCGGTCAATCGCGCCTGCCAGCTGATTGAAGAGCTGGGTGCCGGTGAAGTTGTCGGAGGTATGATCGACATCTATCCGGAGAAGAGAGAGCCGGTTCGTGTGAAATTTGACGCAGACAAGATCAATAACCTGCTGGGAACCAGCATTTCCGCCGAGGATATGAAGGCTTACTTCCGGAAGATTGATCTGGGATTTGATGAAGAGACGCAGGAAGTGATCGCGCCGACCTTCCGTCAGGATATCCACCGTATGGCCGATCTGGCTGAGGAAGTGGCAAGATTCTTCGGTTATGACAACATTCCGACCACGCTGCCGTCCGGTGAGGCGACCACCGGCAAGCTGTCTTATAAGCTGCGCATTGAGGATATCGCGAGGTCCGTGGCAGAGTTCTCCGGTTTCAGCCAGAGTATGACCTATTCCTTCGAAAGCCCGAAGGTATTTGATAAGCTGCTGCTTCCGGCTGACAGCAGACTGCGTCAGACGGTTACGATTTTAAATCCGTTGGGTGAGGATTTCAGCATTATGAGAACATCTCCGCTGAATGGTCTTCTGACCTCTCTGTCGACGAACTACAACCGCAGAAACAAAGATGTCAGGCTCTATGAGCTGGCCAATATCTATCTGCCGAAGGCACTGCCGCTGACGGAGCTTCCGGATGAGCGCATGCAGTTTGCACTGGGTATGTATGGAGACGGAGACTTCTTTACCATGAAGGGTGTTGTGGAAGAACTGTTTGACAAGCTGGGTATGACAAAGCGGATTCATTACAATCCGGACTGCAGCCGCCCATATCTGCATCCGGGCAGAAAGGCTGACATTGTTTATGAGGGTGTGGTACTTGGTTATCTGGGAGAAATCCATCCGGATGTCGCAGATAATTATAAGATCGGTGAGCGTACGTATGTAGCGGTTCTGGATATGCCGAATGTGATTCCGTTTGCTGACTTCGGACGTAAATATACCGGTATCGCGAAATACCCGGCAACCACCCGTGATATCAGTATGGTGGTGCCGAAGAACATTCTGGTTGGACAGATCGAGGACATCATTGCACAGCGCGGCGGGAAGATTCTGGAAAGCTTCAAGCTGTTTGATATCTACGAAGGTTCACAGATCAAGGAAGGATTCAAGTCCGTGGCTTACTCCATCACCTTCCGGGCGAAGGATCACACGCTGACGGATGATGAGGTTGGTGCTGCCATGAAGAAGATCCTGAACGGTCTGCAGGGCATGGGCATCGAATTAAGAGCATAATCCGATACGGAATATTTTTTGTGAAAATGGCTATCCTTATCCATGGGAGAAAGGAGGCCATTTTTCATGCGCAAGGAATTTGAGATAACCGGAGTGCGCGCGCGGGAAATCCTGGATTCCAGAGGGAATCCTACGCTGGAGGCAGAAGTACATCTGGAGGGCGGTGCGGTGGGACGTGCAGCGGTACCTTCCGGTGCATCTACCGGGAAATACGAGGCGGTGGAGCTGCGGGACGGCGGTCAGCGTTATCATGGAAAAGGAGTACGCAGAGCGGCAGAGTATGTCAATACGGTGCTGGCAGAGGTGCTGATGTTTGAGGATGCTCATAATCAGGCTTTGATTGACCGGATTCTGCGGGAAGCGGACGGAACGGACCAGAAGTCGAAGCTGGGAGCCAACGCGCTGCTTGGCGTGTCACTGGCGGCAGCACGGGCATCCGCGTCACAGCTGAAGATTCCTCTTTATCGTTATCTGGGCGGAGTCAATGCGAGGACTCTGCCGGTACCGATGATGAATGTATTAAACGGAGGAGTTCATGCGGACAACACGGTGGACCTGCAGGAATTCATGATTATGCCGGTGGGGGCGGAAAGCTTCTCGGATGGACTGAGAATGTGCTCTGAGGTGTATCATACCCTGAAAAACCTGTTAAAAATCGAGAAAAACAGTACTGCAGTGGGGGATGAGGGCGGATTTGCCCCAAATCTGCGCAATTCAGAGGAGGTTCTGACGCATCTGGTGGATGCGGTGCATTTAAGTGGATATCAGCCGGGAAAAGATTTCCAGATTGCCATTGACGCTGCAGCCAGTGAATTGTATGACGAAGCAACGGGACTCTATGTGTTTCCGGGAGAGAGCCGTATGTCCGGAATTCAAGTGCAGAGAAACGCACAGGAAATGGTGGAGTATTTCCGCCGCCTTGTGGAGGGATTCCCCATCTGTTCTATTGAAGACGGACTGCAGGAAGAGGACTGGGAAGGCTGGAAGCTTCTGACCAAAACGCTGGGACACAAAGTACAGCTGGTGGGCGATGATCTGTTTGTGACCAATACCCGGAGACTGGAAAAGGGAATCCGTGAAGGTGCTGCGAATTCCATTCTGATCAAGGTGAATCAGATCGGTACACTGACCGAAAGCCTGGAAGCGATCGAGATGGCGAAGCGGGCCGGCTACACGGCTGTGATCTCCCATCGGTCCGGGGAAACGGAGGATGCGTTCATTGCCGATCTGGCGGTGGCAGTCAACAGCGGCCAGATCAAGACCGGTGCTCCGTGCCGTTCTGAGCGTGTGGCAAAATACAATCAGCTGCTTCGCATTGAGGAAGAACTGGGCGGAAAAATCAACAGGGTTGTTTCATGAAGAAAAATTAGAATTGAATAAATCCCTTTAAAATTGAGGGTTACCAGGAATTATACATTTCCCTGATAGCCCTTTTCTTTTGCCTTTATGTATGATATAATATACTTAATAGCAGGAGTATAATA
>JALFHZ010000163.1 GCA_022776445.1 Lachnospiraceae bacterium | reverse complement strand
AGCATCATGTATGCCGGACGAATTGTTGAGCACGGAACTCTGGAAGATATCTTTGAACATACCTGTCATCCATACACGGAAGGACTGTTCGGTTCTCTTCCGAATATCGAAAAACGCACAGAAGAACTGAAGCCGATTCCTGGTCTGATGCCGGATCCGACGAACCTTCCTTCCGGCTGTCCATTCCATCCGCGCTGCAAATACTGCCAGGATATCTGCAAGAGCAGAATGCCGGCACTGACACAGTTAAGTGACACTCACTCCGTATGCTGTCTTGCTTACGAAGAGGGTACCGGAGTAACCACAGGAGGTGACGAGTCATGAGCGATATCTTATTGGAGGTAAAAGACCTCAAAAAATATTTTGAAACTCCTGCAGGAACCCTTCATGCGGTAGACGGCCTGACATTTCAGCTGGAACGCGGAAAGACGCTCGGTGTCGTAGGTGAGTCCGGCTGCGGCAAGTCCACGACCGGACGCGCGATCCTGCGCCTGCATGAGCCGACCAGCGGCGAGATCATTTTCGAAGGCCGCAATATTACCAATATTCCGGTCAAGGAGATGACCCGGCTGCGTTCCGAGATGCAGATGATTTTCCAGGATCCGTTCGCTTCTCTGAATCCGCGTAAAACAGTCAGCGAGATTATCGGGGAACCGCTTCGCCTGCATAAGGTGTACAAGACCAAAAAAGAGCAGGATCAGCGTGTTCTCGAACTCATGGAACTGGTCGGACTTTCCGAACGCCTTGTCAACTCTTACCCACATGAGCTGGACGGCGGACGCCGGCAGCGTATCGGCATTGCCCGCGCGCTCGCCATGAGACCGAAGTTCATCGTCTGTGATGAACCGGTATCTGCTCTGGACGTATCCATTCAGGCACAGATTCTGAATCTGCTGAAGAAGCTTCAGAAGGATTTCGGGCTGACCTATATGTTCATTACCCATGATCTGTCTGTCGTAAACTACTTCTCAGACGAGATCATCGTTATGTATCTGGGCAAAGTTGTGGAACACGCATCCTCCGTGGATCTGTTTGCACATCCGACCCACCCGTATACCAAAGCTCTGCTGTCTGCGATTCCGGTTCCAAGCATCCGTGCCAAAAAGACCCGTATTCTTCTGAAAGGCGAGATCACCTCTCCGATCAACCCAAAGCCAGGCTGCCGCTTCGCACCTCGCTGCGAATACGCTCAGCCGTGCTGCTTCGAGCAGTCTCCTGAGCTGACTGAGAATGAACCAGGACATTTTGTTGCCTGCCATTTCAGCAAAAATTTTTAATGTTTTTGGAGGCTTATTATGAAATATGAGATTGATGAACCGTATACAACAGACTGTTTTGAAACTCTTGTCAATGTCCCGAGTCCGGTCGGATATTACGTTCAGATCAACCCGGTTGTGGAACGTCTTGCCGCCGAACTGGGTAAAACCGTAACCTATGACCATAAACACACTGCCTACATCACTCTGGACGGTGAAGACAATTCCAAAACCGTCATGATCGGTGCACATCTGGATACGATCGGCATGATTGTCCGCAGAATTGATGATAACGGCTACATCCGCGTCCGGCAGCTGGGCGGCATGAACTTCTACAGTGCGGAAGGCGAGACCGTGACCGTACATACCCGTGGCGGCAGAAGCTACACCGGTCTGCTGGCTTGCCAGTCCCACTCCACGCATGTATTTGATGACGCACGAACCTCCTCCAGAGATGAACTGACCATGATTCTCGCTCTGGACGAGCCGGTGAAAACCCGCGATGACGTTCTGGCACTCGGCATCCGCCATGGCGATGTCATCTCCATCGAACCACGGTTCCAGAAGACACCGAACGGATACATCAAGTCCCGCTTCATCGATGACAAGGCAGCCGCAGCCTGCTGCTTTTCTATGATCAAGTACCTCAATGCGCACAATCTGAAGCCGAAATACCGTACGCTGCTGGCGTTCCCACACTATGAGGAGATCGGACACGGCGGTGCCTATATTCCGGCGGAAGTATCCGAGTTCGTCGCTGTCGATATCGGCCTGATCGGCCCGGACTATGACGGCAATGAACGCAAGGTCAGTATCTGTGCCAAGGATTTCGCAACTCCGTATGACTATGATCTGGTAAATCGACTGATCCGTCAGGCGGAACAGGCAGAATGCGACTATGCGGTAGATATCTTCTATCGATACGGCACTGACGCCAATGCATCCTGGAAGGCCGGCAACAACCTTCAGGCTGCCGCATTCGGCATGGCATGCTACTGCAGCCACGGCATGGAGCGTACCCATATAACGGGTCTTTCCAATACCGTAAATCTGCTTCTGGCTTACGTACTGGATCTTTAATTTTAATCAAAAAAGAATCACCGTTCTCCAGGTCTCTGTGACCGCGGAGACGGTGATTCTTTTTCTTATGCGCTGTGCACCTCTCGTTTCTGATACAGGAACATCCAGATGCCCATACCGCAGATCACCAGATAACCAAGCCAGCTGTAGAGGTCCGGCACCTGTCCAAAAAGAACAAACCCGAATATGGCAGAGAAGACAATCTGGGAATAGTCAAATACGGAAATCTCCGTCGCCGGTGCGTAACAATAAGCTGCTGTGATAGAAAACTGCCCGCCGGCGGCTGCCAGACCGCACAGCATCAGTATTGCGAACTGTTTTATACTCATGGACTGATAGGAAGCCAAAAGCATCGGAAGCATCACCAGAAGGGAAAAGCCGGAAAAGAAGCAGACGATAAAGGGCCCCTTCTCTCCTCTTTTTCCGATGATCCGTACAAACGTATACGCCACTCCGGCTCCCAGACCTCCAAGCAGGCCGATCACCGCAGGCAGACGTGTCAGATCGAATCCCGTCGGCTTGATAATCAGAAGACTTCCCACAAATGCTCCCGCCACTGCAATTCCCTGCACCAGAGATACCTTCTCCTTCAGCAGAAAATAACTGAACAGAATCGCAAAAAACGGGGACATCTTGCTCAGCATCGAGGCATCTGCCAGCACCAGGTGATCCACCGCATAAAAATTGCACAGGATCCCCATAGTGCCAAACAGAGACCGGATCACCAGAAGAACCAGATTGTTCCTGTCACCGGAAAAATGCACTCCTTCTTTTTTTATGATCACCAGCGCAAAGAAAAATGCAACCAGATTCCGGAAGAAGCTTTTCTGCACAGAAGGCAGCTCTCCGGCCATGCGGATAAATACATTCATCAGAGCAAAACAGAATGCTGAAAGCACGATACAGATGATTCCCTTGTATTTTTGTTTCATAATCTCTCCTTTTTTCTCATTTTCTTCCATTTTTCATCTATTATACAGGAAAATCCGTAAAAAAGTAAAAATTTTTTTAATTATTTCACAGAAAGAACTGTTAGTTTTTGCAAAAATATGATACAATTTAACAATAAGAATTAACAACCTGAATGGGGAGGTAAATATCATGGCAAAAGAAATGATTGCAATGCTTCTTGCCGGTGGACAGGGTTCCCGTCTTTACGCGCTGACCCAGAAGCTGGCAAAACCTGCAGTTCCTTTCGGCGGCAAATATCGTATCATCGATTTCCCGCTTTCCAACTGCGTTAACTCTGGCATTGATACAGTAGGTATCCTTACTCAGTATCAGCCGCTGGTACTCAACGAATACATCGGCAATGGCCAGCCTTGGGATCTGGACCGTCTTCACGGTGGCGTACACGTGCTCCCGCCTTATCAGCAGGCTTCCGGCTCTGACTGGTACAAGGGCACTGCAAACGCTATTTACCAGAATATTTCGTTTATTGAGCGTTACAATCCTCAGTATGTCATCATCCTTTCCGGTGACCAGATCTGTAAGCAGGATTACAGTGACTTCCTTCGTTTCCACAAGGAGAAAAATGCTGAGTTCAGTGTTGCCGTTATGGAAGTTCCGTGGGATGAGGCATCCCGTTTCGGCCTGATGG
>JALFHZ010000129.1 GCA_022776445.1 Lachnospiraceae bacterium | reverse complement strand
ACCGGCCATCCTCCGATGACTTCTTTTGCTTTCATTCCCATTACAAAACACCCGATCAGATAAGCAAACATGATTGCAAAAAAGCCGGTATTAATTTTTGTCTTGTAGCCGATTGCAACGGAAACAGCGATACTTCCTATAATTAAAGCGCTTAACATATGTATTTCCCCCTCTTACTTATCTAATCCCAAAAGCCACACCTGAATATCATGCGTCATATAATGCAGTTCTTCATCCGATACCCCGTGATCAGACAGATATTGCATATACTGTTCCAGTGCGATCTCCCAATAAGGATTTTCCACTTGACCTCCATCTGTACTGACCATCACGTTCCGATATCCGCAAGCCTCAATCGCTTCCAGATTCATTTGCATATTACTTTTATACTTTCCTCCTCCCATAGGCTGTGCGAAACAATGTTCCAGAATGACACCATAGTCCTTTACCATCCGAACCTGACTTTCCAGACTCATACCGACCATCCACCACTCCGGATGAGTTATCACGATTTTCTTCACTCCGGCATCCTTTGCTGCCTCTACTACCCGATAACACTCATCTGGTGAAATATGCCCGGTTCCAAGCACTACATCAAAATCCTTTACCAGCTGAAATACCGACTTTAATTCCGGAACAACTTTTCCATCCCGGATAACATCTACTGCAGCTGAGGTATCCGCATTCATTTTTTCCAAATTGTTTCTTGCAGACTGGGTTGGGAGCCAGATTACTTTCGCTCCAAGCTTAAGTCCACTTTCAACTGCCGCCGGATTGATCCCTCCCATCTGGCGGTTCATTGTCACACTGCCGAACATGGTAAAATCATTATCCCCCTGGTGCACCAACTCATTGTGGCGATTACACAGATAAGCGCGATCCACCGTTGTCCCCTGATGGGTTTTGATTACAATCGCCCTTGCTCCTACCCGGATTCCCGCTTCCATCAGCTCAAAATCATCATACGCACGATGGCGGATGTCCGGATTGGAATGCACATGCATGTCAATAACTCCTTTTAATGAAACTTTTCCCATGCTAACTTCCTCCTTCATTTCCATATTTTGTATTGCTATCGGTGTATTTTTATCATATAATACAAAAGCAATTGGTGAAACTGAAAATAATATATATACTGTATCGAAAATACCGATAGCAGGAAGGAGAATTCACATGTCCATGCAGCTAAAAGAACTGACCTATCTTGTAACACTGGCTGACGAAGGAAGCATTTCCCGTGCAGCAGACAAACTGTATATGGCGCAATCCAGCCTCAGCCAGTTCCTGCAGCAGTACGAATCTGAACTGGGCGTCACTTTGTTCGTGCGAACCTCCAGAGGAATCCGCCTCACCTACGCCGGAACAATCTTTATTGACAATGCTCGTTCCATTCTGAAGCACTACCAACTGGTACAGATGGAACTCTGGGATATCGCAGATCTGAAGGTTGGAAGCGTCATTCTTGGCATCAGTTCATTCCGCGGAAAATACATGCTTCCCCGTATTCTGAAGAATTTCCACGAAAAATATCCCAATATCCAGGTAAAAATCGTAGAGCAAAACAGCATGGCGCTGGAAGACATGCTGGTTGAAGGCTCTATCGATCTGGCGGTGGTTGCGCTGCCGCTCACCCGCCTGACGCATGGTGCCGATTTCTTAAAAAAAGATGAGATTTTTATTGTGACTCACAAAGAACATCCTGTCATGAAGGTTGCACATAAATATGAAGATTCTTCCCTCTACTGGGTTGATCTGAAAGATACTGCTTCATTTGAATACATTTTAAGTGACTATGATACCATTCTGGGCAGTATTGCGCGTCAGCAATTTAAAAAGGCCGGTATCAATCCCCCGGCCTATAATACCACAATTACCGCTGATCTGGCTGCTTCCATGGCAAAAGAAGGACTTGGCCTTGCATTCACCTATCAGTCCTGCGCAGAACCTAATCCTGATACTGTTTATATTTCTATAGGAAAACAGGGAGTATTTCTGGAACTGGCTTTGGCTCATCCTTACTCTACCTACCAGCCTCGGGCTGCAAAAGCCTTAGGACAGGTAATCCGAGAAACCTTTACGTGAGGCTCACCATGCCTTCAAGCCAAAATATCGCAGAATTGTGCCTGCAATGGCTGCTGTATCATTTAATTCCACAACCGGCACTCCTTCCGGCACCCCACCCGGCTGTTCCAGATCCGAAGCCACCGCAATCAGCCCCTTCCTGCCGCACACGCAGGAATCCGAATTGCCGCTCCGCACCAGTTCCACCTTGGGATAACCGCTGTGCTTCATGCCCTCCAGGATCACCATATCCATATCCTGCATCTGTGCCAACAGATACGCGATGGAAGCATCGGTATTCTGCTCGGCCGCGGACGGTTCTGCCCGGAAGGTCTCCAGAAGCGCCAGATGATTTCGGGAAACCACTGCTGTCTTCCTCGCCCCGGCTGCCGCTGCCCGAAAGCTGTCCGTCCCTTCCTGATCCATGGAAAAATCATGGCCGTCATGCTTGATTACACCGATTGATGGAAATTCCGGCAGAAAATGCTGTACCAGCTTCTCCACCAGCGTTGTCTTCCCGCTGTTTTTCACCCCGCTGACACAAAACACCAGAGGCCGTACTGCCCGGGCATAGTCCTCCGGTGTGTTGAGGTTCCAGAGTGTCCGAGATGACAATGTGCTGAGTCTCAGCTGAACCTGCCGGATCCTGCAGGAATCCAGAAGTCTGCCGACGCGATAATCACCGGAATTCAGCTGTGCTTCTATCAGCGGAAGCACCGATTTCCGGTAAATTCCGCACAGCGGATGCACCCGCTCTCCGTCCGCCAATACCACGCCGTCACAGTCACTGCTCAAAAACTGTTCCAGATATGCTGCTGTCTCCTCCGTCACAAACGGCATATCCACCGCACAGAAAAACACAGCATCCGAATGTGCTGCCTTCAGCACACTGAAGATCCCCCCCAGAGGACCGCAGTCCTGTTTCACATCCGGCACGATACGCACATGAGTACAGTCCGGCATACCCCATTCCATCTTCCTCTGCGCATCATTTGCAGCCGATATCAGAAGCTCCCGGCCGCTATTTTCCATTTCACGAACCACCCGGTCCAGCAAGGTACTTCCCTGCCACATAAGTTCTGCCTTATCCCTTCCCATCCGGCGGCTCTTCCCGCCGCACAGAATCCCGACTGACGCTCTCAGAACCGACACCTCCCTGTATTCATGCATTCATCCATACCCGCAGGGCATCCAACTGCCGCATCGCATCCTCTCTGCCAAGATCGTAAACGGTCTGAAGCTTTTCCGGATTCCGTTCCATCCGGCCGATCTTTGGCACCTGACTCGGACGGATGACAAACACCTCACCGGCGGCTTCCAGCTTCTCAATATAACAGAGTGTTTTATTATAAACGTTATGACGATTTTCCAGTGCTTTCACGAAAAGCGGATACTTCCGGTAAAGGATCCGCGTGAGAAGCATCCGCTCCGGCTTCTTGCGGTATCCTTTCTCTCTGGTCACCACAATCACATTCTTACGAAATCCCATGCTCCGGAATGCGCGGATCGGAATACTGTCCGTGCAGCCGCCGTCCAGAAGCTTCATTCCATCCACTTCCACAAACTGAGAAACCAGCGGAAGAGAACCCGATGCACGCAGCAGGTCAATCTGCTGTCTTACATCCGTAATCCGCGGATAAACGGCTTTTCCGGTCTCTGCATTACTGCAGGTGACATAGAATTCTGTCTCAGATCGCAAAAAAGCATCATAATCAAACGGATCCAGACGATCCGGAAGATCATGATAGCAAAACTGTGTTTCCGCGATATTGCCGGTTCGGATCAGATTTCTCCAGCTGATAAACCGGTGATCCCGACAGTATTTCTTATAATACCGGATATTCCGCCCGATCTGCCCGGATATGTAACTGCCTCCGTGAATCGCGCCTGCAGACACGCCGATCACGCCGTCAAACAGGATCCCCTGTTCCATAAATACATCCAGCACCCCGGCCGTATAGATGCCGCGCATCCCTCCGCCTTCCAGCACCAGTCCCGTTCTCTCATCACACATTGCGCACCACCTGTCCGGCCTGCTCCAGCCTGTCCGCAAACTGAACATAGAAATCCCGTTCTGCATCAAACGGAATCATAAAAAACTGTTTCAATACATACATACTGAGTTTCCTGGCTTTTTCTTCCGAAAATCCATCGGTCTGAGTCATAAGCTGTTCCTGGAGATCCTTCAGGAAATAATGCCAGTCTCTCACATACTGCTCATACCGGGCAAGCTCCGGCGTATCGATCCATTTACGCACCTTCACCTTGGTACGGTTTTGATTCCGGCACTCGTGAATCTGAAGAAAGTAGCAAAAATCCTGATCTTCATAATATCTGCCGAGCGGAAACAGCCTGCAGATCCCCGGCCGAAAGCTGTGGATGGAACATCTGCCTTCCTCATTCAGATAGAAACACCGCTCATCGCCGCCGCACATTTTCAGATGCGGCAGAATCAGCCCATCCTCTACATGCAGCGCCACGCCTTTCTCCAGCAGCTGTTCCAATGACTGTCCCAGTCCCTGAGACATCCGATGAATGTCCAGCGGATCCAGGACAATGGATTCGCCCATCCCGCAGCAGCATGCAGAACATCCCCTGCAGTCGCCGCTGTCTGCTTTCACCATGTCATTGGAACGGTACAATCTCCCATCGGAAATCTCCTCCAGACTTATTTCTCTTCTCATCGTTTCACTCCCTTTTCCCCTGATTTTTCCTATTATATACCGGATTCGGGTTTAACACAAGCTCCACGATTTCCTTTTCACTGACCGGTTTTGAGAAATAATAACCCTGGATCATATTCACGCCCCAGCTGCTGAGCAGCTCCATCTCCTGCCGCGTCTCTACGCCCTCAGAAATCACAAAATACCCCATATTCTGAAGAACAGAAACAATATTTTGATAAAACAATGCCGCTTTGGGTTCCTCATCGATTCCGATCAGAAGGGAACGATCTATTTTAATTGACGTAAACGGCAGTTTCAGGACTGTATTTAAATTGGCAAAACCGGAACCAAAATCATCCAGACAAAGGCCGATTCCGGCTTCCGTGAAAATGCGTACCATCTCGTACAGATTATCACTGTATTCCGTTGCCACGGTTTCCGTAATCTCAAACTGAAAATAGGAATACGGCAAGCCAAACTCTTGAATTGTCTGAAGCAGACGCTCACAGTGACCCTGTGTCATCATCTCTGCCGGTGACAGATTAAATTTAATATTCTGAATCTGCCGCATGATCTTTCTGTGCTCACTCAAAAACCGGCACACACGCTTCAGCTGAAGATAGCCAATTTGCGCAATCTGTCCGTTCCTCTCTGCAATAGTGATAAATATCTCCGGTGATATTGCACCCAGACGCGGATGAGAAAGGCGGCTCAGAACCTCCAGGGTCACATACTGCTGATCCTGAATGGAATAAACCGGCTGGTAATTTACTTCAAACAAATCCTGTTCAATCGCCGTTCTCAGGAATGCTTCTACCTCCATGGAATGCCGGAAACCTCTCATAATCTGCTCATCATCCTGAATCAGAAGCAGTTCCCTGCTGCCGTCCGTCAGAGAAACCAGATACTCAATATAGGACAACAGCTGATCTGTATGGATCAGTTTCGCTCCATCGGTAATTCCGCAGATCGTAACCGGGAATGAAATCGACTCCCCTTTCAGTTCCATGGGATTGCGAAATGCCTGCTCCAGACGGTTTCTGACCTGCTCATATTCCACAAACGAATACGTCAATGCCACAAAACGATTGCCATGCGTCCGAAATACATGACCAGATTCACTGACTTGCTGAATCCGCTGCGCGGCACAGACCAGAATCTGATTGCCGGTATGCGTGCCATATATGGAATTCATCTGTTTCAGCGTACGGATGTCCACCGTCACCAGATGAAACATTTTTTGCCGTTCAATCAGATCCTGAACAACTGCTGCAAAATAACGGTTATCATAAACCCCCGTCAGATTATCCAGATACTCCTTCGGATTGTTGATGGTATAGAAAAACACAGAAATTCCCAGTGCGATACCAAAACCAATCAACAACTGACTACGAAAAATCATCTGCAAAAGCACACACACCGTGATCAGCATCAGAATCTCCCAGACAGCATGCAGCTTTTTTTCTCCCAGTTCCTCCCGATGACGCATACTGAGCCATGCGGTGGCAGCCATATAAAACAGCGCATGGAAATACACAACTGCATATAAGGGTCCCCGCACATACTGCCCGTCATCAATCTTAAAAAACAGATGCAGCCAGCAGTTCATCAGAACAAGTCCAGCCAGTGTCGCCGTGGGGATAAAGAGCTCACGTGCGATTCCCTTTCGGATATCCATCTCCTTGAGCCACAGTGACCGCATATACAAAAACATTCCGAACGGCAGAAACACCTGCATCAGATAAAATATAATTAAAGATAGATTCGTGACGACCTGAAATTCCGGATTCCCCATCTTAATCAGCACAGAGGAAATCAGGTCAAACAGAATATCCAGAATTCCAATCACAATAAATCCCATAAAAATCCGGCTGCTGAGATCTGCCATACGGTTCTGAAGAGAAAAATGATACAGAACCAGTGCCAGAAAAACAAGCCCTGCAATCAGAAAATCCATATTATAACTCATAACTGTCTTCCTTCTCCTTTATCATTCTCCATCCTTTATTCTCATGCACACGCTGATCCGCATCATATTTCCAGTCGCTGATATTTTTCCGCACACCATTTTCCTTCAGATAGCTGTATCCGCGCGCAATAGAAAGCCGGTTTCTGCTTTTCTGATTGTACAGCCACAATTCTTTGTCCAGCTTTTCGTTCCAGAAACGGATATCTTCCCTGGGTTCCATGATAACCACGCAAAACTCATCTCCGTCAATCCGGAAGCAGGTCCCATCAGAAGAAAACGCATGCTCCAGACAGCGTGATGCCGCCAGAATCAGTTCGTTGCCTGCATTATATCCACAGCGATCATTGGTATTTTTCAGGCGGTTAATGTCAAGAAAAATCAGCAATGCATTTTCACAGGTATTCAACGGATTCTCAAACGTTTCCAGAAACTCCTCAAAAGCTTTGCGGTTGCCCAGTCCGGTCAGGCTGTCGAAACGTGACATCCTGACAGCAACATCCATCTCCATGCGAAAACGAATGTTATCCACCATATCCCGCACCACCACTGCCAAAAGATAACAGATAAATACCAGTATTCCAAATTCAAACAGTCTTTCGTAATGCGAAATTCCAATCCACCAATACAAAATCAGAGAAAACACACCACTGAATGACAAAATCGCAAATGCCTGAAGAATCTGAAGCAGCTGCTGATTTCCTTCACTCTGATATTCCTTCCATAAAAGCAGAAGGATCAACGCAACTCCTCCGACCAGCAAAATATGTGTCACAATCAGCATGTCCACAAACTGAAAATATCCAAGGATATTGCAGATTCCCTGAATAGCCGCATTCCCATAGAATAACCAACTGTAGACATCGAGACTTCTGTATTTTCTCATATGGCCCGTATTCTGTATAAAGTGAATCATGGGCACCGGCATCAGCATGAAGCAATAAAACGATACCAGATTCGTCACCGGCGACATCATGGTAATATTCTGAAGCATGGAAGAATCTGTAACACACCAGATTCCGCACAGAATCGTAAACAGAGCCGCATCCATAAAACGACGTTCTTCAAACTTTCTGTACCAGAAATAAAACGATACCACCATTGCGAAGAGGCTCAGCGAAGTCATCGCCACAACCAGAAGAAATATCGGGAATTCCTCATTGCTGTGCATCCGGAATACAGCACTGCATGTCCCATAATATACCGGCCGGATCTGAAATCTGCCGCCCTCCGTATCCGCCAGAGTCATTGTCAGCGTCTTTCCCGCCGCATCCAGCGGCAAAACCACATCGCAGCTCAGCTTATCTGCCATCTGCCTGTTGCGCCGGAACTGAGCATCCTGATACGCAAACAGCGTACAGCCATCCATGGATACCACCATCCGATACCGGGCTCCCTTTGTCGTCAGAGTCTTACCGCCAATCTCTGCCTCACGCATTTCCCGGTATAATTTCAGCGGTTCATTCGTCTCACGGATGATCGTCGCAGGCAGTGTCACTTCCACCCTCTTTCCTTCCTCCAGATAATACCAGTCATCCTTCAGTATCCCAACCGACTCATTCCTGCTGCCATATCCCTGTCCGTGAAACGAACTGAGCAGCAGGACAACCAGGCACAGCACGGTCAGCTGCAGGATAACCTCAATTACAGGATGCCTTTCACTTTTCTTATTCATATTGCCCTTTCTTTTTTATGTATTACGTTTTTAATTTTATATTTCAACTTTATACGAAAATTGTATCATAATGTGACAAAAAATAATATGGGTGTTCATAAAAATATCAAAATTAGAAATTATATTTCTTGATATATTCATAAAAAAACATTATGATAAAGAAAGACAGATTCTTATTCGAGGTGAATTATGTTAGATTTTCGCATTCAGACCTTTTTAAGTGTATGCAAGCATTTAAATTTTACCACGGCTGCCGAAGAACTGCATATTACACAGCCGGCAGTTTCCCAACATATCCGTTATCTGGAACATCTGTATCAGACAGAGCTCTTTACGCGTGACGGAAAGAAAATTGAACTGACCGCTGCGGGTGAGATTCTGCTTGCTACCATGACAGTCCTCCGCAATGATGAACAGGCCATGATCAAACGTATGCAGCTGTGCCGTAAAGGCAAACGCAAGCTGATCTTCGGTGTTACCAAAACCATCGGCGAATACGTTATCGCCGCTCCTCTGGCCCGTTATCTGAAGCTGCATCCGGAAACAGATATCCATATTCAGTCCGGCAACACATCCACGCTGCTGGAATGCCTTCACGACGGCAACATGGACTTTGCCCTGGTAGAAGGTTATTTTAAATCCGATGACTATGAAACCATGGTGTTCCGCAGTGAAGCCTTCCTGCCGGTCTGCGCTACCAACCATATTTTTGCCCGCAAAGTGACGGAACTGAAAGATCTGACACCGGAACGTCTGATCGTGCGGGAACACGGTTCCGGCTCCCGCGATATCCTGGAGCGCAATCTGGCTGTCAACAACATTCAGGTATCCGACTTTGCCCATATCGTGGAAGTTGAAAACGTCCACACCATTGTAAGCCTGCTTCGTCAGGACTGCGGCATCTCTTTCCTGTATGAGGCCGCCGTCCGCCACGAACTGAACAAAGGGAAGCTGAAAGTGATCCCTCTGACGAATTTCCATATGAAGCACGATTTCACGTTTCTCTGGAACAAGGGAAGTTCATTTTCCGAAGAATACCGCCGCATCTGCAGAGAACTGACCGGCAATGAATGATCCTGGTTTCTATTCCAGGATCTCCCAGTAGCGTTCTACCACGATACCCTTATATCCCTGCAGATGTCCCTGGTTTTCTCCTATCAGTCTGGAGAGCGCATGCACTGCCTTTGTTACACCGTCACACAGACTGCGGCCAGCCAGAAGTTCCCCCACCATGATCGTGGAGAAAATATCCCCCGTACCGGCAACCCGCACCGGAAGATACGTATAAGGCACCTGAAAATATACATCCTTTTTATGGTCATATCCATACACCAGATGCGTGCCGTTTTCTGTATCCACCGCACTGGTAATCACCACGGATTTCCCGGAAAGTGCCCGAAGTCCATCCACCAGTTCCCGGATCTCCTCCATGGTGCCGGACTCCTGTCCCGGCCGAATTCCGGTCAGGAAGGAAGCTTCTGTCATATTCGGCACCATGACATCCGAAAGGCTGACCAGCCGCCTCATTGCTTTCACACGCTCCGGTCCAATCCCATTATAAAGCTTTCCGCAATCCGCCATGATCGGATCCACCATGACCAGCCGTTCTTTCTCTCCGCTTCTGGAGCAGATATACTGTTCAATCAGTTCTGCCTGCACCTCCGATGTCACAAAACCGGTGCAGATACAGTCCGGATCAAATCCCAGTTCATCCCAAACCTGAATCGTATCCCGCATATAATCCGTCATATCCTGAATCCGGAATTTTCCATAATCCAGTGTATTGGAAACAACTGCTGTCGGCAGCTGAAAGGTATAATGTCCCATTCTGGAGAGCAGCGGAACCATCGCCGCCAGCGCAACCTTGCCGTATCCCGGAAGGTCATTAATCAATACTACATTTTTTTCGTTTTTCATTTTCATCACCTGTTATTTTGAATTTTTTCTCCGATCTCTCTCAGCAGCCCCTGGCATCCAGCCATGATATCCCGATAGGTCGCCTCAAAATCACCGGTATACCATGGATCCGCCACATCCCTGCTGCTTCCGGCAAACTCCAGCATCTTATAAATCTTTCCATCCGGATCACCGCCCAGCATCCGGCGCATGTTGCGGATATTCCAGTCATCCATGCCAATCAGATAATCATATTTGGCGTAATCACTCTTCTTCAATTGAACTGCCGTCTTCCCCGCGCAGCTGATACCAACCTGCCGCAGTTTTTCCCTCGTGCCATAGTGAACCGGATTGCCGATTTCCTCCGTACTCGTGGCGGCAGATGCAACCAACACCTGATCGGACAGGTTTGATTTATGGACCAGATCCCTCATGAGGAACTCGGCCATGGGGGAACGACAGATATTGCCGTGGCAGATGAATAAGACTTTTATCATATATCTAAAACTCCTTGAAAATGCTGATTTTCCTTGATTTTACGCCACTTTTCGGCATTTCTACGACAGAGGCTTATAATGTACCCATAAGTGTGGACACGAAAGATTTTAGTTTTCCCACGTAATGGACATTGAAAATTGAGTGATTCCTCTTGAATGGACACCCTTGGGTATGGTACTCTCACAGAATCAGGAGGAGTGCCATGAGTAAAGTAAAATTCACCCCAGAGCAACAAGAGATTCTACGAAACAACCAGTATACTGTTCGAATTACGGCAAACACCCTA
>JALFHZ010000246.1 GCA_022776445.1 Lachnospiraceae bacterium | reverse complement strand
CTTACCTGGCATGTCTGCCCGATTGTTTTGATGAATGGCCATTCGTCCTGCGTCTTGGTCAGTATGGATGGATCCGTGCATGCTCTGGATGTTCTGTAATCCGTTCTCCCATGTCCGTGTTCAAATGTGCTGTGTTCCGTATACTTATCCATCATTTCAGGATATTTTACCGCTGCGCTGCTGTCTTTCTGACGTTTACAGTAGTCCTTTCCCATTTGCTTCATGAACTCATTGATCTCTTTTTCTGCCTCTGGCTGATTCTTTTTTACACACAGAACAAAATGTCCGCCCTGTTTCAAAATCTGCTTCATAATAGTAGTCTGCGTCCCGATTGCATCGATCGTTACTGTGCTTCCTTCCAACCGGAACATCTCCAGTGCTTTCGGAATCTCGGTGATCTCACAGGTTTTATCTTTCATTGGAAACTGTGCAAGAACAAGATCAGTCTCTGTTTCAATCACATTCATGACCATTGGGCTTTTGAATGTCTTTGTTTTTTCTGTTGCACCGCGAAGTGCTTTCCCGTCTATCGCCAAATGCTTTCCCCTGGTATCCACAATCTCACCAATCCACTCCATAAAACCATAGAGAGCCAGTTCTTCATCTATCCTGGAAAGCATCCTGCTTACCGTTGAAGGAGAAGCGATCCCGTTTTTTAATTTCATAAATTTCCTGAGCCAACTGATATTACTTTTACACCAGTTCAGGCTCCGGCGAATGCTCGTACGCCCAACAGCAACCCCTATGATCAGGCATAAAAGTGTTTCCGTCAGGTCATGCTTATGCTTTCTGGCGCAGCGATAGTCCGGTATCTGTCTGAGATACTCTATGAGCGGCTGGCTTACGAATACATCGTCAGCACATTTCCAAATCCACCCCAAGCCTGTCAAGCATCGCTTTCTGTTCATCTTTTATTTTTGAAATAATGACTTCCTTTTCCATACATACCATGTAGATTGTCGCCAGTTTTCGCAGTTCATCAATATCAACACCCTGTGATTTATAAATCCTACGTGAAAGAGAACCCATCTGCGCCGCAAACTGATAATGAAAATCCTCCTCTCGTTTGATTTTGCGCTCCCGCGAAATATATGATTCAGGGGACCATTTGAGTGTGATAATTGCGAGAACATCTTCCCAGTCATCACCAAGCGGCTTTTTCCAGTCCTCTGGGCACAGAAGCCATAATACTTTTGAAAATCCGTATTCCCACACCTCTGCAGAAGTCATGGAAATCTTTTTCTTTTTAGACTCCACAACACCCTCGGGAGTGATAACACCGATATATGTGTCCACAGGAACAGGATACTTTTTACCGGGAACCCTCTTTGATGAATGTTTGTACAGATAATAATTGTCTCCAACCTTTTTGATCGTTGTACCTTTTCTTTTCTGTGCCTGGACCCATTCTGGATATACTTTTCCTGCCATTACTACGCCTCCTTTATATAAATATATTATACTCCTGCTATTAAGTATATTATATCATACATAAAGGCAAAAGAAAAGGGCTATCAGGGAAATGTATAATTCCTGGTAACCCTCAATTTTAAAGGGATTTATTCAATTCTAATTTTTCTTCATGAAACAACCCTG
>JALFHZ010000122.1 GCA_022776445.1 Lachnospiraceae bacterium | reverse complement strand
AGGGCCGGCATCGTGTTAATCGCCAGAACCGGAAGCGCGTAGCGGGCACCGACAGATTCGAACTGCGCCGCACTGAATTTGCCCATGTTGATAAGAGCCAGCGTAATGATTCCAAGGATGGTAGGAATAAAGGCATAGATGAAGTTCACGAGAGCAGCCAGCCATGCGCCGCCTTTGGCTGCCTTTTCATCTTTTGCGGCATAGAATCGGGATACTGCCTCCTGGCCTACGGAGAAGGTGGCCGTATACATGATAACAAGGGAGATGATGCCGAAAAGATCATAGCCCTCAAACAGGTTCATGGTTCCTTCGGGAATATTTGCAGCTACATTGCTCCATCCGCCGGCGTAGTTCATTGCAAAGGGAACTGCGATGATCATGCCGATCACGATCAGGAATACCTGGACAAAGTCGGTGAGAGTAACACTCCAGAGACCGCCCATGATGGAGTATACGGTAACAACTACGGCTACGATGATAACGGCCATCTGATAATCAATATTCAGCATGGTGGAAAGGATAACAGCGGAAGCGATAAACTGTCCGGCTGTCAGACCTACCAGAGGAAGAAGCATGATGATGGCGGTAATAAGACCGCAGGCTTTTCCGTAGCGTCTGCGGAAATACTCAGGAACGGTCTTTACCGTTGCCGCGCGGAATTTTGGAGCTACGAAGCTTAAGATGATAAATGCGATTCCCATGGTGGTGATATACCAGGAAGCGCTGAGACCGAAGCCCGACATACCGTTCTGGACAACGCCAAGGGAGCTTCCGCCGCCGATTTCTGTAGCAGCCAGTGTACCTGCCATCAGCAGCGGTCCGAGACGGCGGCCTGCTACCATGAAGTCCGTGTTGCTGGTGATCTTTGTGGACGAGTACCAGCCGATCCACAGCATGAAAAGCAGATAGACAATAACGATGATGGTTACAAGGATGTTAGAGCTCATACAAATGCCCTCCTTTATATAAAATGTTTGTATATTTACTATAACACAGAGAAAATATGGTAAAAACAACCAAAAATGCAAAAAGGATACCGAATATGACACTTCAGCTTTTGAAAGCTTGACTTAGAGCCCGGGGCCAAATAAAATAATAAAATAAGATGCAGAGGTGGTCAATATGCTGAAGATAGCGTTATGTGATGACACGCCGGAGGAATGCCGGATCATAGAAGAATATACGAAAGAGTTTTTCAGGGATAAGGAGATTGATATCAGAATCGATGTCTATGCTTCCATGGATGGGCTCATCGCTTCCGGGGAGGAGTATGGGCTCTATCTTCTGGATGTGCTCATGCCCGGCATGACGGGGATCCAGGGAGCAGATTGTCTCAGGGGAAGAAATCCGAATCCGGTCATTGTATTTATCACGTCATCTTTGGAGGCGGCCGTGGACGGATACCGGGTAAATGCTTCCGGTTTTCTGCTGAAGCCGGTGGCGGAGGAGACCTTCCGGGAGACCATGGAACGTGTAACAGCGCAGAAGCTGGGACTTCATAAGGCAGTATTGCCGGTGATCCATGACCGTGTCCCTGTCAGGCTCCAGCTTGACAAGGTGGTATATTTTGAAAACAGGCTTCACCGTGTTTTTGTGACTCTTTCGGACGGAAGAGTGATTTCCATCGGGCAGAAGTTGTCCTGGATCCAGAAAGAGCTGGAGGGAAATGAGGATTTCCTGCGCTGTCATCAGAGCTACATTGTGAATCTGCAGTATGCGGCAGAGCTGGAGGACTCCTGTTTTAAAATGAACGGAGGAGCCATTGTGCCTGTATCGCGCAATTGCTACAAGCAGAGCAAGCATGCCTATTACCGGTACTGCCTGAAATAGGAGACGGAATAAAGAAAAAGAGGTTGCCATGAATGATTTTGCCTGTGGGCTGTTCTTAAATCTGATCTATATGAGCGTATGTATGATGCCTATTTTCGTTTGCCTGGAACCGCAATACGGCAGCCGGGAAAACATTGCCGCCGTATCCTGCTATCTTTGGGTCATCATGGTATCGGCGGAGTCATTGCTGCATGTCAGTCATGATGTATTTTTTGTGATAAGAGGTATTTTTATCTTTCTGTTTTTTCTGGTGCTCCTTGTATTCTTTCGCGGAGATCCCATAAAAAAGGCGTTTCTTTACGCCTCCGCCGGACTGTTTGTTCACCTGGCCGCCTCTCTGAATGATCTTGCGGTCTGGATGCTCCGGGGAAGAGCCGGGCTGTCCGACAGTCAGATCCGCGTGATCGTATCTTTCGCAGCAGCCTGCGGTTATTATTGTTTAGTGCGGTTCTGGCTGAAAAAACGCGTAAACAGCCTTTTTGATCAGCTTTCCGTGAAAAATGCCGTCCTGCTTTTTATTTTTCCCAGTGCCTTTCTGCTGGTTCTTTTTATCGGCAGCCATACGGTGTTCGCTTCCGATCAATTGTTTCAGAGAGGGATGGGGGACATCCTGTTCTTCCTTTTTCTCTGTGCCATGATCCTGGTGCTTTACATTATGCTTTTAAACAGCATTCTGGAACTTCTGAACCGGAAGAAAACAGAGGAGGAGCTGCGGTTTGCCAGACAGCTGATCGCGCAGCAGAGGGAGCATTACAATCAGAGCCTCGATTATATGGAACAGGTTCGGATCATCCGGCACGATTTCCGGCATCATGTCCACGCTTTGCTCCATATGGACAAGGCGGAAGTGGTGCGGTATCTGCAGAAGCTTCAGGAGGAACTTGATACATCGGCGGAGACCGTATTCTGCCAGAATCAGGCGGTCAACGGACTGCTCAATGAATATGCAGCCAGGGCAGAGAAGGCGCAGATCCGTTTTTCGGCGCAATTGGATCTCTCGGCTCATGTGCCTGTTGACGATCTGACGCTCTGCATTGTAATAGGAAATCTTCTTGAGAACGCAATGGAGGCCTGTCAAAGGATGAAGGACGGAAGATTTATCCGGCTGCAGGCCAGGTGGACAGAGGACCATCTGATGATGCTGGTGGAAAATTCTTACTGCGGCCAGATCCGGCAGAGGGACGGGAAACTTATTTCCAGCAAAAAGGACGGCGGTCTGGGAATCTTAAGCATTCACCGGATCTTAAATCAGCCCGGTGATGAATTTGATATGGATTATGATGACTCTGTTTTTACCGCCATGGTGAAGATTGTGGCCAGGTGCGGGGGATAAAGGTGGCGAACAGGGAGAAATGCGGCCTGGATTTCGTATCGCGGTAACAGAAAAGCCTGTCAAAGATTGAATGTCTTTGACAGGCTTTAACTTATTTATTCAGATAGAACTCCATCGGATAAGTCGGATATGCGATCTCTTCCAGCTGATCCATGGTTACCAGTCCTGCCGGTGCACGCAGCACAGACGGGATACGGTTTACGATGGTTGCGCAGGTGTGCTCAACGGTAGCCGGTTTTACTACGTGGAACTCGGTATCCGGTTCGCCGGTGATCTTCCAGTCACACATATCACCGTCATCCGGTCCGTAAACCTTGCCGATACACTGTGTTTCGATGATCGGTCCCTGGAAGGTTTCCGTGGTTACGACTGCAGCCATGCCGATGCAGTTTCCTTTTGGAATGGTAGCACCCAGGGTGGAAGAGTAGAGGTCGCTGTCATGGAAATACGGAACACATTTCTGTGTCTGGCTCTTGATGGTCCAGCCCATCTTGGAAGCCAGTGCCTCGTTGGAGTTCCATACATAAGACGGTTCGATTTCTTCCGGATGAGCGATCTGGTTCTCAAATTCTTCCGGAGTCAGGCCTACACCGTGTGCCTTTGCCAGTGCCAGACCGTAGTCTTCTACGTTGTAGCTGACAGCACCTTCAATTTTCTCAATTTTGTGGCAGCCGCCTGCAACCATGCCGACCATATTTACCCAGAAGATATCCTCCATACCGCTTCCTACGAAGGTACAGCCGTTTGCTTTTGCGGTCACGTCCAGAATATTGGCTCTTACCGGATCGGTGGTCCAGCAGTAAGTAGCTTCTTCACAGGTACTGATCACGCTGATGCCGCGCTCCAGGCATTTCATATAATGCGGGAAGCAGTCACTTACCAGACTGAACAGGGTTACTACTGCGATATCCGGATCGGTATTGTCGAGAACTTCGTCCGCCTTGTCACTGATCAGTACGCCGGTTTTGATGCCAAGACCTGCATAGTCGCCGACATCCATGCCCACGATAGCCGGGTTGTTGTCGATGGCACCCACGATCTGGCAGCCGGTCTCATAAAGATAACGAAGTGTATACTTACTCATCTTGCCACAGCCATACTGAACAACTTTAATCTTCTCCATAAAATGAAACCTCCTTTGATTTGTTTGTTAATTAATTATCAACTAACTATATTGTACTGTCTCATGTAAGGAGAGAGTCAAGCGGTTTTTGAAAAAAATATATCGCTGTCCGACAGTCGGTTTTACTGTTTCTGAAAGCTTACAGGAACCTGCAGGCGCAGGAACATGGAACGTTTGTCACAGTCAAATACATTGAATTCTGTGAGCACTTCGCAGATGTAGTCTCCGACAATTTCATAGTGCTGCTGATGACAGTGCGAGAGCAGCTGCCTGCCGTATTCCTGTTCTGCGTCAAAATCATCCAGATAGATGCAGGCATACATGTTGTTCTCGATGATTTCCGTATTGTGGATCAGCGGAAAATGTTCATCCACAAAGACAAAGATTTTGTGTGAAACAAAATGTTCCTGCAGAAAGTCCTCTTTTTTCAGAAGTGTACCTGCGTTGCAGTAATAGACCGGGGGCACTTCGTGGTCCAGAAGGTCATTTTTCAGCTGTTTCAGGATCAGCTCATAGGTATCGATATCGTGTTCATAAAAATTGAGATTCGTTTCCATGGAAAAGATCCGCCGGGATGGGATGTATTCCAGCGTTATGGTGCCGCGGGAAGGGGATTTGCTGTAGCGTTCAATGCTGTTGATGGCACGGTCAATGGCATCACGCTGAATCTTCAGATGCTCGATGTCGTGAATGGTCTGCTCCCGCTTGCGGATCAGGACGGATTCGATCTGGCGCAGATCTTCGGAATCCAGAACGGCCTGGATTTCTTTCAGTTCCATACCGAGTTCTTTCATATACTGGATCATGTCGAATCGGGCATTCTGCTTGATGTCGTAATAGCGGTAGCGCGTTTCCTGATCGGTGTAGTATGGTTTTAAAAGTCCGAGTGAATCGTAGAGTCTGAGTGTGGGAACGGTAGTGTTATTAATACGCGCCATTTCACCGATACTTAAATAATTTCCTTTCATTAAGGCTCCTTTCCGGAAGAAAAGCAGATGGACGGTGGCTTTTGCAGCAGATGATAAGTCTAATGTTACAATAGAGTTTTCAAGTTGTCCAGAGAGAAAATCAAACACTTGTGGAAAATATTTTGGACAGTGTGTATAATAGAAAGTGATAATTCAAGACTGTGGAGAGATTACGATGAAAAAAACTTATTTGATAGACAGTGAAAATGTAAATGAAATTTGGGTGGAGCTTGTGGATGTCCTTTGTGCGGAAGATGAGATCCTGGTGTTTTATACGGATAAAAGTGCTCATATGAGTTATGACCGGATTATCCGTCTGATTGAACAGAAGATCGGAACGATCCGGTGGATTAAATGCTTCGGCGGACAGAATGCTCTGGATTTCCAGCTGGTAACAGAGCTTGGCTACTGCATCAAGCAGGAACCGGACAAGGAGTATATCATTGTATCCAATGATATGGGATATGATGCGGCTGTTCGCTACTGGAAACAGCGTGCGTGTAATGTGCGCCGGATCCGCGGAACGGAATGCGAAAAGATTGTGCGGAGACAGCAGAAGGAGACGGAAGCAGAAGTCTGTCATGTGGATGCGGGGCTTCTGGAAAAAGAGGCGGAATTTGCAGAAGAGAAAGTGATGGAGGAAGAGCCGTATCAGGTGGTCTTGCCGATCTGTGAGAAAGAAGAGATTCAGCAGCCGCAGGAGCCACCGCAGCCGGAGATGGGCAGCTGGGGCGAGCAGATCATGCAGGTCTTTCATGAGTGCGGGAGCAGGGATCCGGAGACGGATATGGTATTCCTTACGTCTCTCTGCAAGACGATTCGCATGTCGAATATGTCGATGATGCACAACATTCTGGAGTATCAGTTCGGACAGCGTGCAGGCAATGGAATCTATCGCTTTTTAAAGGAGAATCCGGAATGCCGCAGCTATCTTTCTGCCGGGTACAGCAACAGTAAAAAACAGCGGGAGAGAGAGTATCTGCAGCTGGTTTTAGGCCGCAACGGCATGAATCCTGCGGATACGGATCTGATTCTGCGGATTATTAATGCATTGCCGAGAAAGAATCTGAATGCGATCCATGTGGCACTGGTGAAGAAATTCGGACAGGAGAAGGGCGGCGCAGTGTATGCGGTGATTCGCAGCCACGTTAAGATTATCCGGGGGTTATAAGGAGGGAAAAACAGTGAAAACGATTTTGTGTTTTGGCGATTCGAATACATTTGGAACGAATCCGGCGGGCGGCCGTCATCCGAGGCATGTAAGATGGACCGGACGTCTGCAGAAACTGCTGGGCGAGGATTACTATGTGATTGAGGAAGGGATGGGAGGACGTACTACCGTATGGGACGATCCGCTGGAACCGAATCGGAATGGTCTTCGGTTTCTGCCGGTCGCGCTGCAGAGTCATCAGCCGCTGGATATGGTTATCCTGTCACTTGGAACGAATGACTGCAAGACGATTTTTCAGGCGGAGCCGCGGGTGATTGCTGCGGGAATCGGTGCACTGTGTGATGAGGTTCTGCATTTCCCATATCGTGAGGGATATCCGATTCCGAAGATCCTGATTGTATCTCCGATTCATATAGGGGATGCGGTAAAGGACAGTATTTATATTACATTTGACCGTTCCTCAGCAGTGAAATCCCATGAACTTTCTTCACATGTGGAAAAGGTTGCCGGACAGCGTAACTGCCTGTTTGTGGATGCTTCTCAGGTGGCAGTGCCCGGTCAGCAGGACCAGCTGCATATGGATGAGGAGAGCCATCGCGCACTGGCTGAGAAACTTTATGAAGTGATTCAGGAGTATTTCAAAAGCCACGCAAACGTTTGAGCTTTTGCGGCTTGACGAAACCCGTTTTTTTCATTATAGTTGATGCCAGTGGACGGCACAAGTCGTTTGCGGCACTGAAGTGCCCGGATTAAAACGGAACGTTATTGGTTCAATATAAAACAGAATAAATGAAGAAGGATCATACCAGGAAGGTAGATGCATTCCCAAGGAGTGCAGATACGGTTCCTGGTATTTTTTTGGAGGAAACGTCGATGAAGAGAAAGTACGGATATACGGCAGCGATTCTTGTGCTGGTGCTTGCCGGATGCGGGAATGCGGGGGAACAGACAGCCGTGCCGCAGAATGAACGTGACGATGTGATTGTGGTCATGGGACCGACTTCGGAGCCGGAGGCCGGTTTTGATCCGGCTTATGGATGGGGAGCAGGGGAACATGTACATGAACCGCTGATCCAGAGTACGCTGACCGTAACAACTCCGGATCTGAATATCGATTATGATCTGGCAACCGGTATGGAGGTGAGCGGGGACGGACTCACATGGACGGTGGATATTCGCGGCGATGTGTATTTTACGGACGGGGAGAAGCTGACGGCGGAGGATGTGGCGTTTACCTACAATACGCTGCGGGATACCAGCTCTGTGAATGATTTTACCATGCTTGCCGGTGCCGAGGCGAAGGATGACGATACCGTGATATTCCACATGGAACGCCCCTATTCCATCTGGCCGTATACGATGGCGGTTGTGGGCATTGTGCCGGAACATGCCTATGATTCGGATTATGGCATGCATCCGATCGGTTCCGGCCGGTATATGCTGAAGCAATGGGACAGGGGGCAGCAGGTGATACTGGAGGCAAATCCGGATTATTATGGAGAAGCTCCGAAAATGAAAAAGGTGACGATTCTGTTTATGGATGAGGATGCAGCATTTGCGGCAGTCCGGTCCGGACAGGTGGATCTGGCCTATACGGCGGCAGCCTATTCGGATCAGATGGTAAACGGATTTCAGCTGCTGGCATTTGAGACGGTGGATAACCGGGGATTTAATCTGCCTTCGGTTCCGGCAGGAACGGCTGGAAATGGGGGAGCGGCAGTGGGCAATGATGTGACTGCGGATATCGCGGTGCGCCGTGCGGTGAACCTGGCGATCGACCGGGAGAAAATGATTCGAAATGTACTGAACGGATATGGAAGCCCTGCTTTCAGCGTCTGCGACAAAATGCCCTGGTACCATGGGGCGTCAGAGATTTCGTGCGATCCGGATGCCGCCATGCAGCTGCTGGAGGATGCCGGATGGCTGACCGGAAACGACGGAATCCGGCAGAAGGACGGTGTGCGTGCGGCGTTTACGCTGATGTACCCGGCAAATGATTCGGTTCGTCAGGCGTTGGCGGCGGATACGGCAAATCAGCTGAAGGAAATCGGCCTGGAGGTGACGACGGAAGGTGTCGGCTGGGACACAGCGTATGACCAGGCACAGAGTGACCCGCTGATGTGGGGGTGGGGAGCTCATACGCCGATGGAACTTTATAATATTTACCATACAGTTCCGGGCGGAAACTATGCACAGTATTCTCCGTACAGCAATGAGCGTACCGACCGCTGCATGGATGAGGCGCTTGCCTGCGGTGATCTGGAGGAAGCCTGTGAACTCTGGAAGAAAGCACAGTGGGATGGTGAGAGCGGAATCCTTCAGCAGGGAGATATTCCGTGGATCTGGCTGGTGAATATCGATCACCTGTACTGGGCAAAGGAAGGACTTCAGGTGGCAGAACAGAAACTGCATCCGCATGGACACGGCTGGTCGATTGTCAATAACGTGGATCAGTGGGGCTGGAAATAAGAGGGCGTGGAACATGAGATGGGTAAAAAAATGTGTACGTATGGCAGTATTGGTTTTTCTGGTGAGTGCGGCGGCATTTCTTCTGGTTTCCATGTCACCGCTGGATCCGCTGACGACAAATGTCGGACAGACAGCACTGGGAAGCATGAGTCAGGAACAGATTGAGCAGCTGCAAGCGTATTGGGGGGTAGGGGTTCCTCCGGTGAAGCGTTTTCTGTCCTGGGCAGGTGATTTTCTGCGAGGCGATATGGGAATCTCACTGCTGTATCGGCAGCCGGTGGCGAAGGTGATCTGGACAAAGCTTGCCAATTCACTTTGGCTTCTGTCCGCGGCCTGGCTTCTGTCCGGGCTGTTCGGATTTCTGCTTGGCATTCTGGCCGGGATTCGCAGGGAAAGTGCGGCGGACCGCCTGATAACATCCTATGCGCTGCTGACGGCAAGCACACCTTCCTTCTGGCTGGCGATGGTGTTTCTGATGCTGTTTGCCATCGGGCTTGGCTGGTTCCCGATCGGATTGAGTGTGCCGATCGGTGTCGAGGCATCGGGAGTGACCACAGCCGACCGGATCCGTCATGCGTTTCTTCCGGGACTGACACTGGCGCTGACGGGAATATCGCATATTGCTCTTCATACCCGGGAAAAGATGCTTGAGGTCATGGAGAGTGAATATGTTATGTTTGCGCGTGCCCGAGGGGAATCCCCGGGGAGGATTGTGCTGCATCATGGAATCCGCAACCTGATTTTGCCGGGTATTACGCTCCAGTTTGCTTCGATCAGCGAGATATTCGGAGGGTCCGTACTGGTGGAACAGGTGTTTTCTTATCCTGGGCTTGGGCAGGCCGCCGTAACAGCCGGTCTGGGCAGTGATGTGCCGCTTCTTCTGGGGATCACGGTGATTACGGCAGTCATTGTATTCGCAGGAAATCTGGCCGCAGACCTGCTGTATGAAGCGGTTGATCCGAGAATCCGGAGAGGGAGGAGACAGACATGAAGCGTTGGAATCAGAGACAGATAATGCTGGCTGCGGCTGCGTTTGCCATGGTATTTCTTCTGGGAATTACCCTGGTTGGAGTTCTGGTAAAGGAACAGGCTCTGGTGACGGATTTTTCGAGAAAGAATCTGGCACCGTGTCGGCGTTATCCGTTCGGAACAGACTGGATGGGGCGGGATATGTTTCTGCGAACACTGACCGGACTGTCTTTCAGCATCCGAATCGGCCTTCTCACTGCGTCGGTCAGTGCCGCGACTGCGTTGGTGATGGGAGTCGCTTCGGCGGTATGCGGCAGATATGTGGACGGCCTGATCAGCGGTCTGATTGATCTGGTGATGGGGGTTCCCCATATGCTTCTGCTGGTGCTGATTTCCTTTGCGGCAGGGAAAGGGTTCCGCGGTGTGGTGATCGGAATATCGCTGACTCATTGGACATCCCTGGCACGTGTGCTCCGGGCGGAAGCCCTGCAGCTGAAAGAAAGCCAGTATGTAAAAATTGCGGGAAAGCTGGGAAAAAGCCCGTTTGATATCGCGGTAAAACACATGAGTCCTCACCTGCTTCCACAGCTTATGGTCGGCGCCGTGCTTTTGTTTCCGCACGCGATTCTGCACGAAGCGAGTATTACATTTCTGGGATTTGGGCTTTCTCCGGAGCAGCCGGCGATAGGTGTGATTCTTTCGGAAAGCATGCAGTATCTGGCAATGGGAAAGTGGTGGCTGGCAGTGTTTCCGGGCGTGCTGTTGGTAATGGTTGTTCGGCTGTTTTATACCATCGGAGAAGCGATGAGCGGGCTGACAGATCCCGGGCAGGCACATCGATGAAACTATGTGACAGGAGGCAAATATCCATGGGGAAAAATCTGCGGCAGAACGGGCAGACGGTGCTCGTCGTGCGGCATCTCTCAATTCAGTTTACACAGTATGAACGGGGATGGCGGCAGAAATCATTTGAGATGATTCGCGATCTGAATCTGGAAGTGGCAGCCGGGGAGCTGGTGGCCGTGGTGGGATCCAGCGGTTCGGGAAAAAGCCTGCTTGCCCATGCGGTTATGGGACTTCTTCCGTACAACGCACAGTGGACCGGAGAGATGGAGTACTGTGGGGAGACATTGGATGAAAAACGTCTGAAAAAACTGCGGGGAAATGAGATTGCTCTGGTCCCGCAGAGCGTATCCTGTCTGGACCCGCTGATGAAGGTCGGGGAACAGGTGCGTATGGGGCGAAAAGACAGAGAAAGCAGAGCATGCTGCCGTGCCGCGCTGGGACGCTATGGGCTGGGAGAGGACACGGAAAACCGGTATCCGTTTGAACTTTCCGGAGGTATGGCGAGGAGGGTGCTGATCTCCATGGCAGTGCAGAAGCAGCCGCGTCTGCTGATAGCAGATGAGCCGACTCCCGGACTGCATGCCGAAGCGGCAAAGCGGGTTATGGGGCATTTTCGCGAGATTGCGGATGAAGGAACGGGGGTGCTGCTGATTACCCACGATCTGGAACAGGCGATTGCCGTGGCAGACCGGATTGTGGTGTTTTATGCGGGAACAGATCTGGAAAATGTGGCGGCAGCTGATTTTGCAGACGAAAACCTTCTGCGTCATCCTTATACACGGGCCTTATACCGGGCGATGCCGCAGAACGGACTTCTGACCGTACCCGGAACTTTGCCCTACGAAAAGCAGAGCCGTGTAACCGGGAAGGAGGTGACGGGATGATACTGGAGGCAAAGCATCTGGTTTTCCGCTATGACAATGGGAGCCGAACGATATTGAACAATCTGAATCTGCGGTTGGAGAGCTCGGAACGGCTGGGGCTTACCGCTCCGAGTGGTTTTGGCAAGACCACCTGCTGCAAGATTCTGTCCGGTTATGAAGAGCCGGACAGCGGTCAGGTTCTGCTGGACGGAAAAACCCTTGCATCGTATCGGGGATATTGCCCGGTGCAGATGATCTGGCAGCATCCGGAACTGTCTGTGAATCCCAGATGGAAGATGCGCGATGTGCTGAAGGAAGGGGATCACCTGAAGCCGGAACTTCTGGAGGGACTGGGGATTGAGCCGGACTGGCTGAACCGGTATCCGGGAGAACTTTCCGGAGGAGAACTGCAGCGGTTCTGCATCGCACGCGCACTGGGAGAAAGAACCAGATTTCTGCTGGCTGATGAGATCAGCACGATGCTGGATCTGATCACCCAGAGCCAGATCTGGAATTTTCTGCTTGAAGAGGTGAAGCGGCGGAACATCGGGCTTTTGGTGGTCAGTCATTCTGATGCGCTGCTTCAGAAGCTGTGCAGCAGAATCATTGATCTGAGAAAAGAAAATGTGAAATAAATGACGGAGGCAGAAGAATATGGGAAAAATACTTTATCTGGAATGTAACTCGGGAATCAGCGGGGATATGACCGTTGGCGCTCTTTTGGATCTGGGAGCGGATCAGCAGGTACTCTGTCAGGTGCTGGACAGTATGAAGGTGGATGGCTACCATCTGCACTTTGGACGGAAAACGGTCTGCGGGCTGGATGCTTTTGATTTTGATGTGCATCTGGAGGCTCATGGTCATGAGCATCGGAACCTTCAGGATGTGTATGAAATTATTGAGCGCATGGAAGCCGGTGTCCGCGTAAAGGAGCTGGCAAAGAAGATGTTCCGGATTGTGGCAGAGTCTGAGGCAAAAGCGCATGGTCTGCCGATAGAACAGGTACATTTTCATGAAGTCGGAGCAATCGATTCGATCATTGATATTGTCAGTGTGGCAGTCTGCATGGAAAATCTGGGCGTGGAAGCTGTAGTGGTATCGCCGCTTGCCGAGGGGCATGGTCATGTGCACTGTCAGCACGGAATCATCCCGGTTCCGGTTCCGGCAACGGTCAATATAGCGGCGGCTTATGATCTGGAATTACACTTTACGGATAATGATGGAGAGATGGTGACACCGACGGGAGCCGCGATCGCAGCAGCGCTTCGTACGAGAAAAGAGCTTCCGGAACATTGCCGTCTGCTGAAAATCGGTATGGGAGCGGGGAACAAGGAGTTTCAGCAGGCAAACGTTCTGAGAGCCATGCTCCTGGAGACCGCGGAACTGCCGGAATGTGAGAAGAAGTGGGTGATGGAGGCAAATCTGGATGACTCCACCGGAGAAATGCTGGGGATGGCGATGGAAATGCTTCTGGAAGCCGGTGCGGCTGATGTCTGGTACACGCCGATTTTTATGAAGAAGAACCGTCCGGCCTACAAGTTGTCTGTTCTTTATGAGGAAACTGATCGGGAGCAGCTGGAGGACGTTTTGTTTACAATGACTACAACGATCGGCATTCGCCGTTATCCGGTGGAAAGAACGGTGTTAAAGCGGGAATTCTGCATGGCAGAGACGGAGTTTGGGCCTGTAAAAGTCAAAGTATGCCGGCATAAAGAGCAGGTTTATTGTTATCCGGAATATGAGAGTGTGCGGAAAATCTGTAAAGAAAGCGGAGCAGATTTTCAGAGTGTGTATGGAGCTGCGAGAGCAGCGGGGATGAAAGCGGAGCAGTGATCCGGCCAACCATGTGAAAACGGGAGTATGAAAGGCGGAGAAGTTTTTCATACTCCCGTTTCGGTGCCTATTTCACTGCATGATTTTTTTCATAGAGAATCAGCAGACCTTTCAAAAGCAGTGCTTCATCATAAATGATCTGGTGCCTGCACAGCGGGACGATGAAGCGGGAAAGTCCGCCGGTTGCAAGAACCGTCGCTTTCTCGCCGAGCTCTGCTTCCATGCGGTCGATAATGCCGTCAATCATACCGGCGCTGCCGTACATGATGCCGCTTCGCATACAGTCGATGGTATTCTTGCCGATGACACGAGGCGGAATATCCAGACTGATGTGAGGAAGCTGAGCGGCCTTGCTGCTCAAGGATTCCAGAGATACCTTCAGCCCTGGCATAATGGTGCCTCCAATGTAATTGCCGGAGTGGTCAACGACGCTCATGGTGGTTGCGGTTCCCATATCGATGATGATGATCGGGCATGGGTAATCCCGGATAGCGGCAACTGCATCGACAATCATATCGCTGCCGACGGTTTTGGGGTTGTCCATGATGATATTCAGGCCGGTCTTCATACCTGCTCCAACGATCATGGGACGAAAACCAAAGATTTTTTTGATTGCGGAAGAGAGGGCGGCGTTCAGCGGAGGTACTACGGAAGATACGATGGCGCCTTCCACCTGGGAAATCCCTATATTGTGAATCTCCAGAATGTTCTTGATGTTAATCGCGTATTCCAGCCCGGTTTTCTGATGGTTGGTGGTAACCCGCTCTTCAAAATATGTTTTCTCATGATCGATGCCGCCGATCACGATGTTGGTATTACCCATATCAATTGCTAAAATCATGGGGAACTCCTTTCAATAGGAAATGAATTATGTTATACTGGGAAAGTCCCGGGGATTGACACCGGGGCCGGCTGCCGGCGTGCAGCAGCGCAGGGCAGTCGGCTTTTATGAATGAATCCTATCATATTTTATGGAAAAATACAATGAGGAGGACACAGATGTTACGGGGAAAAACTGTGGTGCTCGGAGTGACGGGCGGAATTGCCGCATACAAGATCGCAAGTCTTGCCAGTATGCTGAAGAAGCAGCATGCGGATGTGGAAGTGATCATGACGGAGCATGCGACTAATTTTATAACACCGACTACCTTTGAATCTCTGACAGGCAATAAATGCCTGATTGATACCTTTGACCGGAATTTTCAGTTTCAGGTGGAACATGTAGCTCTGGCGAAGCGGGCGGATATTTTCATGATTGCGCCGGCGACGGCTAATGTGATTGCAAAGATTGCCCATGGGATTGCGGATGATATGCTGACGACGACGTTTCTGGCCTGCAGGAAACCCAAATATGTGGTTCCTGCCATGAATACGCAGATGTATGAGAATCCGATCACGCAGGATAATCTGGAGATCTGCCGAAGATACGGCATGAAGGTGATTGATCCGGCATGCGGATATCTGGCATGCGGAGATACCGGTGCGGGGAAAATGCCGGAACCGGCCGTGCTGTTTGAATATATTATGAATGAGATTGCGTATCCGAAGGATCTGGAAGGGAAAAAGATTCTGGTGACAGCCGGACCGACCCGCGAGGCGATTGATCCGGTGCGCTATATCACCAACCATTCCACGGGCAAGATGGGATATGCGATTGCATGTGCTGCGGCAAGACGCGGTGCTGAAGTGACTCTGGTCAGCGGCCCGGTGAATCTGGAAGCTCCGCTGGGTGTGAAGCTGGTGCCGGTAGTCAGTGCCCGTGATATGTTTGAGGCAGTGACGGCAGTCAGCGGGGAGCAGGATGCAGTCATCAAGGCAGCTGCAGTTGCCGATTACCGGCCGAAGGTGGTCGGAACGGAAAAAACCAAGAAAAAAGACGGCGATATGGCGATTGAACTGGAACGCACCGATGATATCCTGGCATGGCTGGGAGTACATCGACGCCCGGGACAGGTACTCTGCGGCTTTTCCATGGAGACGCAGAATATGCTGGAGAATTCCAGGGCGAAGCTGGAAAAGAAGAACATCGATATGATTGTGGCGAACAATCTGAAGGTGAAGGGAGCCGGATTTGGTACAGACACGAATGTCGTGACAGTGATTACAAAAGATGGTACGGAAGAGCTGGAGATGATGACAAAGGACGAAGTTGCGCACCAGCTTCTGAATCGGATATTCCGGTTGTCAAACCGGGATTTCTCTGGTACAATCTTGGATTGAGAATCGATTTGTGAGTAAATAAACGGAGGACAAACCCTTGTCAAATTATAATGAAGAGATAAAAAAAAGGAGAACGTTTGCCATCATCTCTCACCCGGATGCCGGCAAGACAACTTTGACCGAGAAATTCCTGCTTTACGGAGGTGCGATTAATCTGGCCGGTACCGTTAAGGGCCGCAAGGCAGCCAAGCACGCGGTATCCGACTGGATGGAGATTGAGAAAGAGAGAGGTATTTCCGTTACCTCTTCCGTACTGCAGTTTGAATATGACAATTACTGTATTAATATTCTGGATACTCCGGGACATCAGGACTTCTCGGAAGATACCTACCGGACCCTGATGGCTGCAGACAGTGCGGTCATGGTGATTGATGGATCCAAGGGTGTTGAGGCACAGACGATCAAGCTGTTTAAGGTCTGTGTGATGCGCGGGATTCCGATCTTTACCTTTATCAACAAGATGGACCGCGAAGCAAGAGATCCATTTGAGCTGATGGATGAGATCGAAAACGTGCTGGGGATCCGCACCTGCCCGATCAACTGGCCGATCGGATGCGGAAAGAATTTCAAGGGAGTATATGACCGCCATGAGAAGACGATCACCACATTCACTGCAGCGATGGGAGGACAGAAGGAGATTGAGTCCCAGACCTACGATGTGGAAGACCCGGATATCGAGCATGTGATCGGATATGCATACCATGAGCAGCTGATGGAAGAAATTGAACTGCTGGATGGTGCGGCGGACGAGTTCGATCTGGAACGTGTCAGCAGAGGCAACCTTTCCCCGGTATTTTTCGGTTCCGCGCTGACGAATTTTGGTGTGGAGACATTCCTGAAGCATTTTCTGAAGATGACCACTTCTCCGCTCCCGAGAAAAGCCATCACCAGAATGGTAGATCCGTTTCAGGATGATTTTTCCGCATTTGTGTTTAAGATTCAGGCCAATATGAACAAGGCACACCGCGATCGTATTGCATTTATGCGGATTGTCTCCGGCAAGTTCGAGGCAGGCATGGAAGTAAATCATGTACAGGGCGGCAAGAAGCTCCGCCTGTCCCAGCCGCAGCAGATGATGGCACAGGACAGAAAGATTGTCGAAGAGGCATATGCGGGAGATATCATCGGAGTATTCGATCCGGGTATCTTCTCCATTGGCGATACGCTGTGTCTGTCCAATGAAAAATTTGAATTTGAAGGCATCCCGACCTTTGCGCCGGAGCATTTTGCGAGGGTGCGTCAGATCGATACCATGAAGCGCAAGCAGTTTTTAAAAGGCGTCAGCCAGATTGCGCAGGAAGGTGCCATTCAGATTTTCCAGGAGTTTAATACCGGTATGGAAGAAATCATTGTCGGCGTGGTAGGTGAGCTGCAGTTTGAGGTTTTGACGTACCGCCTGGAAAATGAGTACAATGTAGAGGTGAAACTGGAGAAGCTTCCGTACGAATATATTCGCTGGATCGAGAATAAAGATGAGATCGACGTTTCCAGAATCCAGGGAACCTCCGACATGAAGCGAATCAAGGATCTGAAAGACAACCCGCTGCTTCTGTTTGTCAACAGCTGGAGCATCGGAATGGTCGAAGACCGCAACCCGGGACTGAAGCTGAGCGAGTTCGGCCGCAACTAAAAGGAAAAGGAGTGTATAATCATGAGTAAAGTAGACGTAGTAAGAGCGGCAATGGTAGAAGCAATGAAGGCAAAGAACAAAGCAAGAAAGGATTCTCTTTCCGCGCTGCTTTCTGCATTGAAGAATGCGGAAATCGACAAGAGAGAGCCATTGACGGAAGATGAAGAAAATGCGGTTGTAAAGAAAGAGATCCGGCAGACTCAGGAAACTTATGATACGGCTCCGGCTGAGCGTACGGATATCCGTGAGGAGGCTGCTGCGAGACTTGCTGTATTCAAAGAGTTTGCTCCGGAAGATATGAATGTAGAACAGATTACCGAGGTGATCAAAGGCGTGCTGGCAGAGCTTGGCATTGAGAAACCAACCAACGCTGACAAGGGCAGGATCATGAAGGTGCTGATGCCGAAGGTAAAAGGAAAGGCGGACGGCAAGCTGGTAAACCAGACTCTGGCAGAACTGATGAAATAGCAGATGAGAGGGGATAATTATGTATAAGGAAAAAATTGAAGCCTATATGGAAGCTCACCGGCAGGAAATGATCGAAGACATCTGTGAACTCTGCCGGATCAACAGCGAGCGGATGCCGGCGGAAGATGATATGCCGTTCGGTCCGGGACCGGCAGAATGTCTGGATGCCGCATTGGACATGGCGGAAGGATATGAGTTTGAGACACAGGATTATGACGGTTATGTAGGGGCTGTGGACTTTGATTCCGAGCTGCCGAAGCATCTGGATATTCTGGCACATCTGGATGTGGTTCCGGCAGGAGAGGGCTGGACTGTGACTGAGCCGTTTGAACCTGTGGTGAAAGACGGGAAATTATACGGACGCGGCACGGCAGATGACAAGGGACCTGCAGTTGCGGCTCTTTATGCGATGCGTGCAGTAAAGGAACTTGGGATTCCGCTGAAGAAAAACGTGCGTCTGATTATGGGAACGGATGAGGAGTGCGGAAGCTCGGATATCAGGCATTACTATGCAGTAGAGAAAGAAGCTCCGATGACGTTTTCTCCGGACGGACAGTATCCGGTGGTCAACATCGAAAAAGGACGCCTTCCGGGCAGATTCTCCGCATCCTTTGCGGCGTCTGAGGCGCTGCCGCGTCTGGTAGAGATTCAGGCAGGCACCAAGATCAATGTAGTACCGGGGAAAGCCAGAGCAAAGACGGAAGGTCTGGAACTGGCTGTTCTGGAAGCGGCAGCAAAGACTGTGACAGAGAAAACTGGTGTGGAATTCCGGTTTGTCTGCGACGGCAGTCTTTGTGAGATGACGGCTGTCGGCAAGGGGGCGCATGCCTCTACTCCTCAGGAGGGCAACAATGCGATCACGGCACTTCTGGAGCTTCTGCTGGCGCTGCCTTTCGCAGCATGTCCGCAGATGGAAGCTCTGAAGAAGACGGCTGCTTTGATGCCGCACGGCGATGTAAACGGAACTTCCCTTGGCGTGGATCTGCAGGATGAGATATCCGGGCGGCTGACGCTGGCATTTTCCATGCTGACAGTGACGGCAGACAGCCTGAAGGGAGAGTTCGACAGCCGTGTTCCGGTATGCGGCAATGAAGAAAATGTACTTCAGGTTATCCGGGCGAAGATGGCTGAGCAGGGACTGACCCTTCACAACGATTCCATGACCCCGCCTCATATGGTGGATGGTAATTCGGAGTTTGTAAAGACTCTGCTGAAAGCATACGAGCGTTACACGGGTCAGGAAGGAAAGTGCCTGGCGATCGGCGGCGGTACCTATGTGCACAATCTGAAAAACGGCGTCGCATTCGGTGCTTCCATGCCGGGAACCGACAATAAGATGCATGGCGCAGATGAATTTGCAGTGGTGGATGAACTGCTGACCAGTGCGAAGATCTTTGCGCAGGTGATTGCGGATCTTTGCTGCTGAACCGGTCAGTCTGTATCAAATGCATACTCCAGAAACTGAAGCAGCGTATCTGCATGTTCCGTGTAGGAGAAGGCCATCAGGTAGTGCGGGGCCGCATCCCCGGAAGCGATACCCTTTGCGAAACGGGAGTCTGCAAGACTGACCGCACAGGCCTTGTGTGTTTTGGAACCGTCCTGTGCATAATAAAAGTCATCCTTCAGCTGTTCTTTTAAATCCTCCGGAAGCAGTTCTTCCAGATCATACAGCGGGAAATTTTTACAGTAATAGGCCGTCAGCTCCTCGGTGGTTACCAGAAAATCCAGCTCTCTTGCAGAAATGTAAGCCACGATTTTACTCTGACTGGAGGTCTCGTAATCACCGCCGGAGCCCGGACGGACAAAGAGGCTGTCGTCGAAGAGTACCTGCTGATCCGGAGACAGTCCGAGATATGCGCTGAAGTCTTTGGCAATCTGTCCTGCCGGAAACAGGTTTTCTTCATCATTGGTGAAGAAGCCTTCCAGCACGGTCTCTTTTTGGGCAGTGATCCATGCGTCGCCTGCATAAAAAATCAGCAGGCAGATACAGAAAAGAACAAAAGCCTGCCCTTTGTAATAATCCCGGATAAATTGTATTTTCTGCCGGAACGAGAGCTGTTTTAAGGTCTTTCGGTCTTTTTCCATATTTTCCTTTAGCTTTTTGAAAAAATTCATAAAAGTATCTCCTTACTGCGGATGATTATGGTATACTGTATAAAAGTACGACAAAAAGGATGGTTCTGCGCGTATGGATATGAATACCATGTTTAATCCGGAAAATCGTTTCTGGGGTTTTTTAAATAAAATATCGGATGCCCTGTTTATTGGAATCCTGTGGTATATCGCATGTATTCCGGTCATTACGGCAGGTGCGGCCACAACGTCCCTGTACCAGTTTACGCTGAAGCAGACCGATGATGAAGAGGGGTATGTGTGGAGAAGCTTCTGGAAGGCTTTCCGCAGAAACTTCATCCAGGCGACGATTCTGTGGCTGATCATTCTGGCCGCAGGCATATTTGTGGCTGCAGACCTGTGGGCATGTATGACGATCGCACCGGCAGGGCTTGTCCGGATCATCAGCCTGGCGCTGCTCTTGTGCCTGGCACTGGCGTATGTGCTGACTGCGCTTTATGTTTTCCCGATCCTTTCCCGATTTGATCTGCCGGTGAAAACCATTCTGACGCACAGCTTAGTCATGGCGATGGGAAATCTCCCTGTATCTATCACGATGCTTGTGATTGACGCGGCATTCCTGGCACTGTCCTGGAGAGCACTGCTTCTGTTCCCGGTTTTCATGGGACTGGCTGCTTTTGTGAACTCCTATCTGCTGCGCCATGTGTTCAGCAGATATTGGGAGGATCACGGGGAGAAACCGGAACCGTAGGCAGAGTGCTCAGTCCTTGCGGACCGGACCGGTGGAAGTTCCGATGATCAGATTGCTCTGATACTCCATTCGGGTGATGGCATTGCTGTCGATCAGATTCGATTGTTTGTGCATCTTTGCGGAAAGCAGACGGATGCTGCCGCGCCCGCGTTCCACAATGGCATGTTCGATGGTGGTCAGATCGATGCCGTGGAACCGGGACGGATAGATATTGTCGAATCCGCACAGACTGATATCTTCCGGGATGCGCTTCCCGGCATCATAGAGAGCCTGGCGTACGCCGTAAGCTACCATATCGTTGATGGCAACGATGGCAGTGACCTGCGGTGACTGTGCCAGGCATTGTTTTGCCAGCCTATAGCCTACCTCGAATTCAATGCCGGTCACGGAAAGCTCTTCCTCTGACGGCACATCCTGTGTATAGGTGAGGACGGCACCGTGCGGACAGAACTGGCTGAACGCGTCCCTGAGACCATCAAAGCGATTGGTCCGTGAGGTATGTTCCGCATTCAACGTGGTGGAAATGTAGGCAACCTGCTGGTGGCCGAGCCCGATCAGGTGGGAAGCCAGTGTCCGTCCTGCCTGATAGTTATTCACGTCTACCGTATCAATCTTCAGACTGCTTGACAGATCTCCGACGGCAACCATCGGTACCTTTTGGCTGATGGCCTCTGCCAGCTCCGGCTGCTGTGGAATCATGGAAAAGATGACGCCGGAGACAGCGGATTCCGTAATCATATCCAGAATTTCTTTTTCTGCTTTTTTGTCCCAGTATGTAGTGAAAATCAGGGTGAGATAACCGCGCTGTCTGGCTTCCTGTTCCATACCCTGAATCAGAGTGGCGTAGTAGGGGTTCATCATGGACGGGCATATCAGGAGAATCGATTCTTTGGGATTTTTATGACGTTGTTGTTTCTTTGGAATATATCCGGTTTCCCGGCGGGCTTCATGCACTTTCCGAATGGTTTCTTCAGAAAAGCGGGAGAGGTTATGTTCATTTAAAATCATGGAAACACAGGAGGGTGATACTCCTGCGATTGCTGCGATGTCTTTGATCGTTGCTTTCTTCATACAAAATCCTCCTGTAAAATGCATGTTTCTCTTTTGCATAAAGTTTAGCATTATTCAACTAAAAAATCAATAGTTCTGACAATAAAATAACAAACTAAATGAAAAATATGTGTAAAAAATGTAAAACACAAGAAAAATATCGTGGTTATCATTGACAAAATGTACAAAAATATGGTAGTCTAGTGGCATGGGGAAACAGTTCTCAAAAAACAAAAAGGTGATGCGAAACCGCTTAAAATCGATGCGCGCGGATTTTGAGTAAAAAGTTCAACAAAGTTCAACAATATTCTGTCGGATGTGAGAAAGAACTGATTCGCATCTCCGGGAAAGTAATAAGAAGAAATGGAGGAATTACTTTATGAAAAAAGTGTTGGCAGTTGCTTTAACAGCAGCAATGGGATGCAGCCTGCTGAGCGGATGCAGCGGCGGCGGTTCTACGGGAGGAGCAGCAGTGAAGCAGACAGAAGCTGCGAAAGAGACGACCGCGGCAGCAGCAGCGGCTGAGACTACAGCGGCTGAAGCAGTGGACGCATCGAAATATGAAGTTACCGAGCCGATTACCATTCAGTGGTGGCATGCTCTGGAGGATCAGTATTCCCAGACCGTACAGGAGATCGTGGACGGATTCAACAGCTCTCAGGATCTGATTACCGTTGAGCCGGTTTATGTTGGCAACTATGCAGCAGTGAATGAAGCACTGGTAGCAGCTCATGCGGCAGGAACCGGACTTCCGGCTATCACCGTTTCCAATACCCCGTATATTGCGGAGTATGGTGCAGGCGGCCTGTGTGAAGACTTAAAACCGTATGCAGAGGCAACCGGTTATGATCTGTCTGACTTCGGTGCAGGTATGATCGCAGCAACTTCCTACGAAGACAAGCAGGTTGCACTGCCGTTCCTGATTTCCACGCAGGTGATCTACTACAACAAAGATGTTGCAGATGAGCTTGGTGTTACGATTCCGGAGAAATTCTCTGATATGGACGAATATCTGGAGAAGGTATCCATCGTAAACAACGGTGAGACAGAGCGTTACGGATGTGTGATTCCTGGATGGGATCAGTGGTATTTTGAGACCTTCTATCTGAATAACGGCGTGAAGATCATCAATGATGACCAGGTTACCACGGATCTGGGCAGCGATGAGGCAGTGGCTCTGGTAAACAAGTTCAAAGAGTGGTGTGATAAGGGTTACATCTACTGGGCAAACGGTACAGATGCATCCTCCATCATGAGACAGAACTTCATCGATGGCAAGGCATTTTCTGTAAGCCATACCAGCTCCCTGTACAACACGTATGTGGACAAGTGTGATTTCGAAGTCGGCATGGCATGGCTGCCGGGCGGCGACACCAAGAATCAGGAGATCGGCGGAAGCGCGATTCTGATCCCGGCTAAGAATGATCAGGCTACCAAGAATGCTGCATGGCAGTTTATGATGTATCTGTGCGGTAAAGAAGTCAACATGAAATGGGCAACCGAGACTGGTTACATGCCAACCCGTAACTCCGTTCTGACGACCGACGAAGGCAAGAAGTTCCTGGAGGAGAAACCGGCATTCCAGTGCATCTTCGACAATCTGGATCTGATCAACCCGCGTATTCAGCATCCGGGCTGGAGTCAGCTGGCTACCATCTGGAAAAACTACATGGCTGAGATTATGATCGAGGATGTTGATATTCCGACGATGATTGAAGATATGGTGGACGAGATCGACGAAGTACTCGGTGATGCATAGCCCGCAATGATTTTGATTGCAGCTTGAAAGAATGGACAGCCTCCGGTATACGGAAACCGGGGGCTGTCTTTCAGAAGGAGGATTCAAGGTGGAGAAAAAAACATCTTTTAAACCGAAGACCATTTCAGCTCTGAAAGATTTCGCCTGCGTGCTTCCGGCTATTGTTCTGCTGGTTATTTTTACTTATTATCCGATCTGTAAACTGGTTCAGATTACCTTTACGGACTGGAACCTGCTGAATGATACCTGGAATTATGTGGGCCTGAAAAACTGGATCTGGCTGTTCAATGGTTCCGGTACCAAACATCTGCTGAATTCCCTGAGAGTTACGTTTTTGTATTCACTCGGTGAACTGGCAGTGACCATGGGCGGAGGTCTGATTCTGGCTCTGGTTTTCAATCGTCTGACTAAAACTTTCTCAATCATGAGAGCGATTGTATTTGTGCCGAAGTATGTGGCAATGTCATCAGCGGCAGTTGTTTATCTGTGGATTCTGAACACGGACAGCGGCGTCCTGAATTACCTGCTGGGTCTGATCGGTATTCCGGCGGTGGACTGGCTGGGACAGCGTGAGACGGCATTGATCTCCGTGCTGATGCTGACCACCTGGAGAACGCTTGGTTACGGCATGATGATCTATCTGTCTGCGATGATCGGCATTTCCAAAGATTATTATGAAGCAGCATCTCTGGACGGTGCGACCGGTTTTCAGCAGTTCTGGAAGATTACCATTCCGCTGCTTTCTCCGACAACCCTGTTTTTGTTCGTTACGACCTTTATTTCATCCATGAAGGTATTCCAGTCCGTGGATATCCTGACGCAGGGTGGACCGTACCGTTCAACGGAGGTATTTGTTTATAAGATTTATCTGTACGCGATGGAGGATTTCCGAATGGACAGAGCGTCCGTCATTGCAATTGCGTTCTTTGTTCTGCTTTTGATTGTGACGGTATCTACCTTTAAGATTTCCAACAAGAACGTACATTATGATTCATAAGAGGAGGCAGCAGGCATGAGTGAAGTAAAAACAAATTCTCATCTGGAACGGGATCTGGCTGCAAAACGTAAGAAAAAGATTCTGGCTGTTGCGCAGTACACGCTGGCAATCATCATTACGCTGTTTGTTCTTTTCCCGCTTTACTGGATGATCGTTTCGTCGTTCAAATCTCAGGAAGAGATTCTGTTGCTGAAGCCGACGTTATGGCCGCATGAATGGCATCCGGAGAACTATGTTAACGTATTCAAACGCGCCAATTTCGGCAAATACTATTACAATACCATTGTTATGACGGCTGGAATCCTGATCTCACAGATGGTGACCGGCGCGTTTGCGGCATATGGATTTTCCAAAGGCAAATTCAAAGGCCAGAACATACTGTTTATGTTTGTGCTTGGCGCGCTGATGATTCCGATTCAGGTTACATTCATCCCGCTGTACATTATGTGTGCAAACTGGGGCCTAGCTGATACGTTCCTGGGACTGATTCTGCCGGAGTGTGTGTCTGCATATTATATTTTCATGCTGAGACAGACCTTTATGGCGATTGACGACAGCTATGTGGATGCGGCGAAGGTAGATGGACTGGGCCGCGTGGGAATCATTACCAAGATTCTGGTACCGATGTGTAAATCTACGCTGATTACCACGACTCTGGTAACGTTTACCAACGGATGGAACAACTATTTCTGGCCGAAAATCATTGCAAAGAATGAGACGAGGCGTGTCCTGACCATCGGTCTGGCACAGCTGAAAAACACCTTTGCGGGACAGTCCACGATGAACAACCACGAGATTATGGCAGGTGCGGTTATGGCGATTCTGCCGGTTGTGATCCTGTTCTTTATTTTCCAGAAATATATGCTGACCGGTTATTCCAAGGCAGCAATGAAGTAGGAAGAAACAGATATGAGAAGATGGAAGTGCGTGACATACCTGCTGGCAGGTATTCTGTCGGCAGTCTGTCTCTCCGGGTGCAGTTCCGGAGCAGAACCGGCAGATACCACCGCGGCACAGCAGATGGTGGTAGAGGCGGTCGGGAGTCCGGAAACTGCGGCGGATGTTTCTTCCGATCATTATGAGGAAATTGTGGATCGGAGTCAGGATGAGGGAAAACTGACGATCTATTTTCTGGACCTGGAGACAGGACCGGATGCAAAGGATAAATCCGGAGATTCTACGATTCTGATCGCTCCGGACGGAAGTGTGATGCTGCTGGATGCGGGACATCCGGATGCAGCGGATCAGGTTATTTCCGTTCTGAAGGATCTGGGGGTGGAGAAGATTGATTATCTGGTAGTGTCGCATCCGCATATTGACCACATAGGAGGCATACCGGCTGTGATGGAGCAGTTTCCGGTGGAGAAGCTTTATTCTTCTTATGTGGAATATACCACGAAGACTTACCAGAGTTATCTGGATGCAGCAGAGGCGAGTGGTGCAGAGCTTGTGAAACTGAAAACCGGGGATGTGTTTGCGTTTGGAGACCAGATACAGGTTGAGATTCTGGGACCGGATCAGGAGATTACATATCCGGATGGATTTCCGGAAAACAGTACGCAGTTTCTGAATGATCATTCTCTGCTTATGAAATTCTGTTTTGGGGAAACGACGGCTCTTTTCGGTGGTGATCTTTATCTTGCACAGGAACGTGAATATGTTGAGCAGTATGGGGGAAAACTGCAGGCCGATATCGCAAAGGCCAATCACCACGGAAAAGATACGTCCAATTCAAAAAAATGGATAAAAACCGTGCAGCCGCGTATCACGGCGGTCATGGGGGATGAGATGGGAAGCATGGACGTATATCATAATTATCAGAAAGCAGGAGCGGAGTATCACCACACGTTGTATGACGGTGTGATTAAGGTGACTGCGGATGATAAGAGAAACTGTCAGGTTCTGGATCAGAAAGACAGCTGGTTGAACTAAACAGTGGGGGATGCGCATAGAATGCACCAATAGGGGGAGGTGCAGACTATGCGCATTTTTGATTTAAAAAAAAAGAAGTGATCAATATCTGCGACTGTAAGCGTCTGGGATTTGTCGGAGATGTGGAAATTGATGAGAAGACAGGATGCATTACGCATCTGATCATACCGGGACCCGGGTGTCTGTGCGGGATTTTCGGGAGGGAAAAGGAATTTGTGATTCCGTTTTGTGATGTGAAACAGATCGGGGCGGATATCATTCTGGTGGAGATCAAGGCGATCAAGGACGTAGAAAAGCCTTGTAAATATGATTAAACTGCTTGCTTATATCCGGGGCGTAGAGTAAAATAAACATATAGAAATGGCACATGCCCATGGGAACAGGAGGATAAAACAGGTGAAGTGTCCCTATTGCAACGCATCCGATACCAAGGTAATCGATTCCAGACCGGCTGATGACAACAGCTCGATCCGTCGCCGCCGCCAGTGTGAAACATGTGGAAAACGGTTTACCACCTATGAGAAACTGGAGACAATGCCTCTTATGGTGATTAAGAAGGACCGGTCCAGGGAAGCCTATGATCGTTCCAAGATTGAAGCGGGCATTATTCATTCCTGTCACAAGCGTCCGGTTTCCACGCAGCAGATCAATGCTGTGATTGATGAGATTGAGAATCAGATTTTTGGCATGGAAGAAAAGGAAGTGGAGACTTCTGCTATTGGCGAGCTGGTGATGCGCAGGCTGAAGCTGCTGGATGAGGTGGCATATGTCCGTTTTGCGTCGGTCTACAGGGAGTTTAAGGACGTCAACACATTTATGGAAGAACTTGGCAAACTGCTGAAGAACAAGCAGCAGGACAGTCAGAAAGAGAGAATGCAGCATTGATATTTCAATCATTTTATCCGAAAGAATGGCTGGACAGCACATATCAGATTCCATGGGAAGACTGGTATCGAAAGGGGATTCGGGGCGCTGTTTTTGACATCGACAATACACTGGTACCCCATGATGCACCGGCGGATGAGCGTGCCATGGCGCTGTTTCGGAAGTTTCATGAGATGGGGATGAAAACCTGTCTTCTGTCGAATAATAAAGAGCCGCGGGTGGCCGCGTTTGCCGCGCAGGTGGATTCCCCCTATATTTATAAGGCCGGGAAACCATCGGTGAAGAATTATTATCGTGCGATGGAGATTATGGGAACGACGAAGGAGGAGACGATTTTCGTCGGGGATCAGCTGTTTACAGATGTGTACGGAGCGAACCGCGCCGGAATCTACGCGATCCTGGTCAAACCGATTCATCCGAAAGAGGAGATTCAGATTGTGCTGAAACGCTATCTGGAAGCTGTTGTGCTTTATTTTTATAAGAGACAGAAGAACAGATAAAGATCAGTCAAAAATGACGCAAAAATTAGCTTGCATAATTTCAGTAGATATTATAGAATAAAGTAGATTAAGAGCGAGTACGCAATTTAAGGAGGAATATCACATGATTTCAGCAGGTGATTTTAGAAACGGTATTACCCTGGAAATCGAGGGTGCAGTATATCAGATCGTAGAGTTCCAGCATGTAAAGCCAGGTAAAGGGGCTGCCTTCGTAAGAACGAAGATTAAAAACGTTATGACCGGTTCCGTAGTTGAGAGAACTTTCCGTCCGACTGAGAAGTTCCCGTCTGCGAGAATTGACCGTGTAGATATGCAGTATCTGTATGCAGATGGCGATCTGTTTAACTTCATGAACATGGATAACTACGAGCAGATGGCACTGGCAGAGGATGTGATCGGCGATGCACTGAAGTTCGTGAAAGAGAACGAAGTTGTGAAAGTATGTTCTTACAACGGCAAGGTATTTTCTGTTGAGCCGCCGTTATTCGTAGAACTGGAGATCACCAATACAGAGCCGGGCTTCAAGGGCGATACTGCACAGGGTGCTACCAAGCCGGCTACCGTTGAGACTGGTGCTACCGTATATGTTCCGTTATTTGTTGATAACGGTGACAAGATCAAGATTGATACCCGTACTGGTGAGTATCTGTCTCGTGTTTAATAAGAACGATATGTGTGACCCCGGGAAGTCTTGTGTTTCCCGGGGTCAAATAATCAGCTGAGAAATAGCGCCTTACTTTCCAGAGCAGGGGCGCTATTTCTTATGTGCAATGAACGCTAAGGAAATCTGAAGGAAGATGGCAAATGGTTGCTGAAAAAAGTAAATGCATGTATAATGAAAAAGACATAGGACATGGGAGGTATGGATGATGAAATCAGTGAATGTAAGAAATGTGACGATTGGAAATGGGAGACCCAAGATCTGTGTCCCTATTGTGAATAAAGACAGAGAAGGTATCCTGGCGGAGGCGGCATCTTTTGCGGATCTGCCGGTGGATATCGTGGAATGGCGTGCTGACTGGTATGAAGAGGCAGCAGATACGGAAAAGGTTCTGGAGACGGCGAAAGCACTGCGGGAGACGCTGGGGGATACCCCGATTCTTTTTACATTCCGGACATTGAAAGAGGGAGGAGCCCGTGCGATTGAGCCGGAGGATTATGTGGCGTTGAATATTGCTGTGGCGGAGAGCGGTTTTGCAGATTTGATTGATGTGGAGATGTTTTCCGGAGATGAGCCGGTGAAACAGGTGATTGAAGCGGCTCACAGAAAGCAGGTCCGGGTGGTGGGTTCAAATCATGATTTCCACAAGACTCCGGAGAAAGAGGAGATGATAAAGCGGCTTTGCCGCATGCAGGAGCTGGGAGCAGATATTCCGAAGATTGCGGTGATGCCGCTGACCCGATGGGATGTTCTGAAGCTTCTGGAGGCAACACTGGAGATGGAAGAAAAGTATGCGGATCGGCCGATTGTCACGATGTCCATGGCGGGAACCGGCGTGGTGAGCCGGCTTTCCGGCGAGATCTTTGGCTCGGCTATGACATTCGGCTCGGCAACCAATGTTTCTGCACCCGGTCAGGTGGACGTCTGTGAACTGGATCAGATCCTGAATGTGATTCATAAAAGTCTGGGGTAAACAACCTTGCTTTTTGGGGACAGGTTGGATATAATGATTTCAGCGACAGCCGTGAAGGTCGGTCATTGTCCAAAACATATAGAAGGAGAACACAACGTGAAGAAGATTCTTGATTTGATAGCAGCTGAGATGAAGTCTGCTTTTGCCGCATGCGGTTATGATGAGGCATACGCAAAGGTAGTGCTTTCCAATCGCCCGGATCTGTGCGAATATCAGTGCAACGGTGCTATGGCAGCTGCGAAAGCATATAAAAAGAAACCGATTGATATTGCGAATGATGTGGTGGCAAAGCTTGAGGGAGCGGAGATGTTTTCTGAGATCCATGCAGTGATGCCGGGATTTATCAACCTTCGCCTGGATCCGCAGTATCTGGCTGATTATATGAACAGCATGCAGAAAGCGGATAAGCTTGGTGTGGAGGAGATCGGACGCGGCGAGACGATTATCGTGGATTACGGCGGAGCCAATGTGGCGAAGCCTCTGCATGTCGGCCATCTGCGTTCTGCGGTTATTGGTGAGAGTATCAAACGCATGGGAGATTTCCTGGGATATATCATGATCGGTGATGTGCATCTGGGAGACTGGGGTCTGCAGATGGGACTGATTATTGAGGAGCTGCGTGACCGGAAACCGGATCTCGTTTATTTTGACGAGTCTTATACCGGGGAATATCCGGAGGAGGCGCCGTTTACCATCAGCGAGCTGGAGGATATTTACCCGACTGCAAGCGGCAAGTCCAAGGTGGATGAGGCGTTTAAGGAACGGGCACAGAATGCAACGTTCCGGCTGCAGAATGGATATAAGCCATTTATGGCAATCTGGAAACACATTATGGCTGTTTCTCTGGCTGATCTGAAGAAGAATTACGACAACCTGAATGTACATTTTGAATTGTGGAAGGGCGAAAGCGACGCGCAGCCGTATATTCCGTGGCTGATTCAGGATCTGCAGGACAAGGGGCTGGCTTATGAGAGCCAGGGTGCTCTGGTTGTGGATATTGCGGAGCCTGCGGATACCAAGGAGCTTCCGCCGTGTATCGTGCGCAAGTCGGATGGTGCGGCATTGTATGCGACCTCAGATCTGGGAACAATCATCGAGCGTGAGAAGGATTTCCGCCCGGCGAAGTACATCTATATCACTGATAAACGTCAGGAACTGCATTTTACACAGGTATTCCGCGTGGCGAAGAAAGCCGGTTATGTAAGACCGGATGTCCCGATGATTCACATCGGCTTCGGTACCATGAACGGCAAGGACGGCAAGCCATTCAAGACCAGAGACGGCGGTGTGATGCGGCTGGAACACCTGATTGCCGATATCGATGCGGCTGTTTATGAGCGAATCATGGAGAACCGTACCGTTTCCGAGGAGGAGGCGAAGGAGACTGCGAAGATCGTGGGTCTGGCAGCTCTGAAATATGGGGACCTCTCCAATCAGGCATCCAAGGATTATGTATTTGATATCGACCGCTTTGTTTCCTTTGAGGGCAATACCGGTCCTTATATCCTGTACACGATCGTCCGCATCAAGTCCATTCTGGGCAAATATGAGGACGCGAATGACCGTTACGACGGCACGCCGGTGATCCTTCCGGCGGCAAGTGATGCAGAGAAGGCACTGATGCTGGAGCTGTCCAAGTATAATGACGTGATGGAGACCAGCTTTGCGGAGACGGCACCGCACCGGATCTGTCAGTACATTTATGACCTGTCCAATGCGTTTAACAGCTTTTATCATGACACACGGATTCTGGCACAGGAGGACAAGGCACAGCAGGCGAGCTGGATTCAGTTGATTACGCTGGTGAAGGATGTGCTGACCAACTGCATTCATGTGCTGGGGTTTGATGCACCGGAACGCATGTAAGGATATCGTTTCACAAAGTACCCGTTCAATTTGTTTGGAATGGAGGACTTGATGAAGATTGCAGAGATGACGACCAGTACCTTCTGGAAAGGAGAACTGGGCGTCAGGGGGATTGTTGAGGATGGCAGTCAACACTATAAAGTAAGTCTTTATGTCAAGGGTAGTCAGATACATGACTACTCTTGTTCTTGTGTAAATGGGAACTCCTGCCGGGGAATGTGCGGACATGCACAGCTGATCTGGGATGCTTATCAGAAGCAGGCGGCGGCGAACAGCGGCCGCCCGGTATCCACTTCACAGGAGGTTCGGACCATGATCCGGGAGTATACCAACCGGGAAGTTGCACAGATTATTCAGGAAAGTGAGGTGCGCCAGGTGCGTCTGGTGCCATGTCTGCTTCTGAGAGATGACAGGACGCTTCTGGAATTTCGGGTAGGGCGCGACCGCCTGTATGTGCTGAAGGATCTCGTGGCATTTTCCGAGGCGGTGAAGACGGGCTCTCTTGTGACTTATGGCAAGCAGCTGTCCTTTCACCACAATATCCATGCATTTGCGGAGGCTGACCGGCCGCTGGTGTCGCTTCTGACGCAGCTGGTGAACGTATATCAGGAGCATTTTGAACAGTTCCGCAGGAGTGCATATGTGACGGTTCAGGGACTGCGTGAACTGAATGTAAGCCGTGCAAACCGGGACCGGTTTTTTGCTCTGATGGAGGGACGGGAGCTGGAGGTGGAGATGCAGAACGGTGCACGTATGAAGGTTCCGGTAAAATCCGAACCGGTTCAGCTGGATGTGAAGATATGCAAGGCAGGCCGTGACGGAATCCGCGTGGCTCTGAAGCCGGAATTGTATGCGTTTTCCGGAGAACACCATCTGTATGTGGGCGATGGCATGAAGCTGCTGCGCCTGGATTGTGCGGAGACGGAAGCTCTGACGGTTTTTCTGGAGCAGATGCTGAAAAGCCGCAGCAGACACGAAACGGAGGTACAGGAACGGGATATCCCGTTATTTTACGAGCGTGTGCTGAAGAAAATTATGCCGTACGCCCATCTGGATGTGAAGGATGTAGATCTGGAGCATTATCAGCCGCAGGAACTGAAGGCGGTGTTCCGGTTTGACAGTCAGCGTCCGGGGGAACTGATCATGCGTCCGGAGCTGTCTTACGGTGATTTTACGTTTCTTCCGATTGAGGATGACAAGGTGCCGCGGACGATCTGTCGGGATGTGCCCGGGGAATTCCGGATCAGTCAGCTGATCACCCGTTATTTTCAGTATCGGGATGAAGCGGCGGAAAATCTGATTATCCGGAATGACGACGATGCGCTGTATCGCCTGCTCAGCGAGGGCATCGGCGAATTCATGCAGCTTGGTGAAGTGCGTATTTCCGATGCGGCGAGAAACATTCGTGTTCTTCCGCCGCCGAAGATATCGGTAGGTGTCCGGATGAATGGCAGCTGGCTGGACTTTTCTGTGGACGCAGAGGGAATGACTGCGGCTCAGCTTCAGCAGATACTGGCGGAATATGATCCGAAGAAGCCGTATTATCGTTTGAAAAATGGTGAATTTCTGCAGCTGGACGAACATGGTCTGGTGACGGTTGCGCATCTGGTGGATGAGCTGGCAATCAGCAGAAATCAGCTGGAGGAGGGGCATTTCCGGATTCCTGCTTATCGTGCCCTGTATCTGGACAGTGTCCTGAAAGAGGGCAGCAGCATTACGTTTTACCGTGACCAGTTGTTCAAGTCGGTGGTGCGCGGCATGAAGTCGGTCGAGGACAGCGATTATGAGGTGCCGGAATCCCTGAAGACAATTTTGCGCGGCTACCAGCGGACGGGCTTTCGATGGCTGAAGACACTGGACGCTTACGGTTTCGGCGGTATTCTGGCAGATGATATGGGTCTGGGAAAGACCCTGCAGGTGATTGCGCTGCTGCTGGATGAGAGACAGCAGCATCCGGAACAGATATCGCTGATTGTCTGTCCGGCTTCGCTGGTTTATAACTGGGAGAATGAGATCCGTCGGTTTACACCGGAGCTGCGAGTCCTGACGGTGACCGGAACTGCGCCGGAGCGGGAGCAGCTGCTTGATCAGGCACGCAGATCCGGGGAGACTGCGAGTCCTGACGAACCGGATGTGCTGATTACCTCCTACGACCTGCTGAAACGTGACATGGAACAGTATCTGTCGTTCCGGTTCCGTTATCAGATTATTGACGAGGCACAGGTTATCAAGAATCCGGCAACACAGAGCGCACGGGCAGTCAAACAGGTTCAGTCCCGGACCCGTTTCGCTCTGACGGGTACTCCGGTGGAGAACCGGCTGAGCGAGCTCTGGAGTATTTTCGATTTCCTGATGCCCGGATTTCTGTTTTCATATTCCAGATTCCGTCGGGAGATCGAGACTCCGATTGCGAAGGGAGAAGACAGCGGAGCCCTACAGGTGCTGCGCCGGATGATCGGACCGTTTGTTCTGCGGCGCTTGAAGGGAGATGTCCTGAAGGAACTGCCTGAGAAGCTGGAGAGTGTGATCTACTCCAAAGCGGAAGAAGCGCAGAAGAAGCTTTATACGGCGCATGCGCTGGAACTGAAGACCATGCTGGAAGAACTGGATGGTGCTTCTGTCGATTCCGACAAGCTGCAGATTCTGGCACAGCTCACAAGGCTGCGTCAGCTTTGCTGCGATCCCTCCCTTTGCTACAGCAATTACAAGGGCGGTTCCGCAAAGCTGGATACCTGCATGGACCTTATCCGACAGGGAATTGACGGAGGTCACAAGATTCTGCTGTTTTCACAGTTCACTTCCATGCTGGAACGGATTGAAGCGAGACTGAAAAAAGAGGCGATTGCCTGTCACATGCTGACCGGTTCCACACCCAAGGAAGAGCGGATCCGCATGGCAGGTGCATTTCAGAATGATGAGGTTCCGGTATTTCTGATTTCTTTAAAAGCAGGAGGGACGGGACTCAATCTGACGGCTGCCGATATCGTGATCCATTATGATCCGTGGTGGAATGTGGCGGCTCAGAATCAGGCGACAGACCGTACGCACCGGATCGGCCAGGAAAAACAGGTGACGGTCTGGAAGCTGATTATGAAAGATACAATTGAAGAAAACATCCTGAAGCTGCAGGATCGTAAAAAAAGTCTGGCGGAGCAGATCATCACGGAGGGAACGGTTTCTCTGAGCAGCCTGACAAGGGAGGATCTTCTGGAGATTCTGGACTGCAGCAGTGATGCTTGAGAAGGGAGTGTTTGTGCGATGGCATTATATGATTATATAGGGGCTTTGCGTCTGGGACGCAGGCAGTATCAGGCGGCAGTGTCGAAAGGAGAGTATCCTTACCTGCCGGTTCTGGATGAAATTCTTTCCAATACGGATATTGTTTCCGAGGTCAATCTGGGGCTTCAGGATATTCCGCTGGAGCGCGTGGTAGGTACCAAGACACAGGGACGGACGCAGGCATTTGCCAGCAATTTCATGCCGCTTCTGGGGGAAAAGACGGAATTCGGTGCAAAATGGGCGTATCTTTATGATCATCAGATTGAAGAAGGTATTCATGATCCGATCGTTGCTTACGAATTTATGAACCGCTACTACGTGATGGAAGGCAATAAGCGCGTCAGCGTTCTGAAATACGTGCATGCGTACAGCATTACGGCTACGGTGACCCGGCTGATTCCAAGACGTTCGGATGATCTGGACAGCCGTCTGTACTACGAGTTCCTGGACTTTTATCAGGTTTCGTTTAATTCGGATATCTGGTTCAGCAAGGAAGGCTGCTACAGTCAGCTGCTGGAGGTTCTGGGAAAGAAGCCCGGAGAAGTCTGGGATCCGGACGAACGGAGCTATTTTAAGGCGACCTATGAGATGTTTGACAGGGTGTTTCAGGCAAAGCGGACGGAAGAGATTGAGATGACCGCTTCCGATGCATTTTTGATCTATCTGCAGTTCTTCGGATATTCAGTGGTGAAAAAGCAGACAGAGAGCCAGATGAAGCGGGGTCTGGACAGTATCTGGAACGAGCTTTTGTTAAAATCTCACGGAGGCCAGATTTCTCTGGTAGAACAGCCGGAAGAGGCGGAGGAAACCGCACCAAGCCTGCTGAACTGGCTGAAGCCGTCTGCAAATGTGGAACCGGAGATGCTGAAGGCAGCATTTATTTATACGAAAAACAGGGAGAACTCCAGCTGGGCTTATGGTCATGAGCTGGGGCGGATCTATCTGGAAGAGTGCTTCAACCACAAGCTTCAGACCCTGGCATTTGAAAATGCCGGAACCGAGGCGGAGATTGAAAATGCAATGAGCCTGGCGGTGGCTGCCGGCTGCAATGTGATTTTCACGACGGCGCCGCTGATGACTGCCTACAGTGTCAAGGTGGCAATTCACCATCCGGAGATCCGGATTTTCAACTGTTCGGTCAACGAGTCCTATTCTTCGATCTGCACGTATTACGCGCGTATGTATGAGTCCAAATTCCTTCTGGGAGCGCTGGCGGCAGCGATGAACGAATCGAACGATCTGGGATACATTGCGGATTATCCGATTTATGGCATGGTCGCAAATATCAATGCATTTGCACTTGGTGCCAAAATGGTCAACCCGCGGGCGAAGATTCATCTGAAATGGTCCGGACTGAAGACGCATAACTGCCGCAGGGAGCTGGAACAGGAAGGCATTACCTTTATTTCCGGAGATGATATGATTACGCCGGACCGCGGGACGAGAGAATATGGCCTGTATCACAAGCTGCCGGACGGGACGGTAGAAAATCTGGCAACGTCACTTTGTGACTGGGGCAAATTCTACGAACGGCTGGTTCAGATGATCTGCCATGGAGCGATTGACCTGAAAGGACAGAAGGGGCGGCGGGCGCTCAACTACTGGTGGGGGATGTCGTCGGATATCATTGATGTGGTGTATTCTGAGAATATCCCGATCGGAACCAAGCGTCTGATCCATTTCCTGAAGTCTTCCATCAAAAAAGGAGGATTCCCCATTTTTGTGGGGCCCATCTATGCTCAGAACGGCAGGGTGATTGCAGCTGACAGAAATGAAAACGGGCTGAGTCCGCAGGAAATCATCAATATGGACTGGCTGGTGGAGAACGTAATCGGAGAGATTCCGGATATTTCAGCATTTAAACAGGAGATGCAGCCGGTGATCCGGATGCAGACAGAGAAAGCAAAAGACAGTACAGCGGAGGTACATGCAGGTGAAAATACTGGTATTAGCAGATCATGAGTCAAAGTCCCTGTATGAGCATTATGCTCCGGAAAAACTGGAGGGTGTGGAACTGATTATTGCCTGCGGGGATCTGGATCGGAGATATCTGGAGTTTTTTGCGACTGTGTCACATGCGCAGGTACTGTATGTGCTCGGAAATCATGACTACTGGTATCAGAATGATAAGGGCTGCGGAGGCTGCGTCTGCATTGAAAATGACATTTTTGAATATAAGGGAGTCCGCATTCTGGGGCTGGGAGGCAGTATGCGATACCATCCGGAGGCGGAAAATCAGTATACGGAAAAGCAGATGAGAAGGAGGATCCGCCGGCTCTGGCTGAAGCTGAAATGGAAGAAAGGGTTTGACATTCTGGTAACTCACGCGCCGGCAAAAGACGTCAATGATCTGGAGGACCTGCCGCATCAGGGCTTTGCGTGCTTCCGGTCACTGATGGAAACCTATCATCCGAAGCTGTTCGTCCACGGGCATGTACATGCCAATTATGGCGATTTCAAGCGTGTGGATCGGTATAAAGATACTATGGTCGTCAATGCATATGATCATTATGTGGTTGATTATCCGGATTGAACGGACTGCATGAAAATTGTTTTTGTAAAAGCACTTGTTTTTTGGGACAAGTGCTTTTATAATGCCATATAGTAAACTAGCTAATTATTAGCAGGCTAATTATTCAGGTGAAAGGAAAAAGACAGTATGCTGAAAGAATGTGAAAGTCATCGAAGATGGCTGGATACACCGTTCCACAGGCTGGTGGATCTGTATATCAGTGTTGCGCGGCTGCACAGGAATGTGCTGGAGCGGGAACTGAACCGGACCGGGGTATACCGCAGTCAGCACCAGCTTCTGATGTTTATTGCAGAGCACCCCAACGCATCACAGAAAGAGGTGGCCAGACTGCATCATGTGTCAGCGGCGACCGTGGCGGTATCGCTGAAAAAGTTGGAGAGCGGAGGATACATCCGGCGTGTGGTGGATCAGGAGGATAACCGGTACAACCAGATCTGTATCACAGAAAAAGGGGAAAAGATTGTGGAAAAAAGCGTCCGGTATTTTCAGACTGTGGAAAAAAATATGTTTGACGGATTTTCCCTGGAGGAAATGGAAATGCTTTATGGGTATCTGGGCCGGATCCGGAAGAACCTGAATGGACTTCTGCCTGAAGCGGAAAGAGAGGAGCAGGAATGAAGCGATACGCAAAATATGTAAAACCATATCTGAGTGCTTTTATCATCGGGCCGTGCCTGATGCTGACGGAAGTGTTTGGTGAGATTATGCTTCCGAAGATGATGTCTCTGATTATCAATCATGGAGTGGCAAATCATGACAGCGGTTACATGATCCGGATCGGACTGTGTATGGTGCTGGTTGCGCTGGTGATGGCGGTCAGCGGTATCGGAGGCGCTTACTTTTCTTCTAAAGCATCCATTTGTTTCACCAGTGATTTGCGGCAGGATCTGTTTGCGAAGGTGCAGCAGTTTTCGTTCCGCAACCTTGATGAATTCAGTACGGGATCTCTGGTGACCAGACTGACCAATGATATCCAGCAGGTGCAGCAGCTTCTGATGATGGCGCTGCGGCTTGCGATGCGTTCGCCGGGGATGCTGATCGGAGCGCTGATCATGGCGTTTGCCATGAATCCGAAGCTGGCGCTGATCATTCTGATTGTCATTCCGATTCTGGCGGCTGCGATTGCCGCGATTATGATGACAGCATATCCGCGGTTCGGCATTATGCAGACGAAGCTGGACAAGATGAACTCCGGAATACAGGAAGCACTGACCAATGTACGGGTAGTCAAGTCCTTTGTGCGGGAAGATTTCGAAAAGGAAAAATTTCGTCGTAATAACGAGGATTTGCAGGCGAACAGCCTGAGAGCCCTGAATATTGTCATTATGACCATGCCGGTGATGATGCTTGCCATGAACATCACAACGATTGCGGTGGTCTGGTACGGCGGTAATCTGATCATCGGCGGCAAGATGCAGGTGGGAGACCTGACGGCGTTCACCACCTATATTGTGCAGATTCTGATGTCGCTGATGATGCTGTCCATGGTCTTTCTGCAGAGTTCCCGGGCCATGGCTTCCATCCGGCGAATTGACGAGGTCATGAAGACGGATATTGACCTGACCGATGAACATGCGGCGCAGAAGGATAAGCAGGTGACGGAAGGGCGTGTCGAGTTCCGTGATGTGGCATTCAGCTATCAGAAGGAAGGCGCGGAGAAGGTTCTGGAGCATATCAGCTTTATGGCTGAGCCGGGACAGGTGATCGGCATCATCGGTTCCACGGGAAGCGGCAAGACTTCGCTGGTGCAGTTGATTCCGCGGCTGTATGATGTGACGGAGGGAGAAGTGCTGGTGGATGGCGTGGATGTCCGGGATTATTCCCTGCATAACCTGAGAGAAGGAGTCGGTATGGTTCTTCAGAAAAATGTTCTGTTTTCCGGAACGATTGAGGAGAATCTGCGCTGGGGCAAAGAGGATGCGTCCAAGGAGGAAATCCGGGCGATTGCCGATGCTGCCCAGGCGGATGATTTTGTCACATCCTTTGTGAAAGGATATGATACCGATATGGGACAGGGCGGTGTCAATGTGTCCGGCGGTCAGAAACAGCGTCTTTGTATTGCCCGTGCCCTGCTGAAGCATCCGAAGATTCTGATTCTGGATGATTCTACCAGTGCGGTGGATACGGCAACGGAAGCAAAGATTCGGGAATGCTTCCGGACGTCCTTGAAAGATACCACGAAATTTATCATTGCACAGCGGATTGGTTCCGTGGAAGAGGCGGATCTGATTCTGGTGCTGGATGACGGTCATATCATCGGAACCGGTACACATGAAGAGCTGCTGGCTTCCTGTGAAGCATATCAGGAAATTTATTACTCGCAGAGAGACAGGGAGGTGAGTGCATGACACCGGAGCAGAAAAACAGAATGATGAGCCTGAAGCGGCGTTACGGACGAAAGACGGCATCGACGCCGACGGCAGGTCCCGGTGGCCCGGTACATGGACCGGGAGGACCGGGCATGGGCCCCGGCGGTCCGGGGCGCAGACCGATGGGCGGAGGAAAGCCGAAGCATACAGGAGATACGGTTCGGCGGTTGATGGCATATCTGCATGAGGATACGCTCCGGATGTGTCTGGCGTTTGGCTGTGTGATTTTAAATACATTTGGCACACTGGCAGGCGCTTATATGCTGCGCCCGATTATCAATACCTACATTGCCCCCACTGACGGGAGCCGTGGAAGTGCAGCAGGACTGGCGGGGGCTTTGATGGTGATGGCGGCAGTCTACCTGGTCGGTGTCGGTGCCAATTATCTGCAGGCAAAGCTTATGCTGACCATTGCCCAGAATGCACTGAAGAAAATCCGCAATGAGCTGTTCGGAAAGATGCAGAGCCTGCCGGTGCGCTTTTACGATACGAACAGCAACGGTGATCTGATGAGCCGTTTTACGAATGATGTGGATACGATCGGGCAGATGCTGAGCAATACGCTGGTGCAGCTGTTTTCCGGTGCTCTGAGCATCATCGGTACACTGATTCTGATGCTGTATACCAATATCTGGCTGACAATTGTTACCGTGGTAATGATTCCTTTGATGATGAAGGCCGGCGGGGCTGTGGCGAGACGAAGCCAGAAGTATTTCTCGGCGCAGCAGGCATCTCTGGGTGCCCTGAACGGCTATATTGAGGAGACCATCACCGGGCAGAAGGTGGTGAAGGTATTCTGCCATGAGGAAACTGCACAGGAAGAATTTGAACTGCTTAACCGGGATTTGCGTGAAAATCAGATCCGCGCCCAGTTCTTCGGCGGAATTATGGGGCCGGTTATGGGGAATTTAAGCCAGGTAAACTACTCCCTGACCGCGTGTATCGGCGGTCTGCTCTGCATTTTCCGGAACTTTGATGTGGGTGGCTTGACGGTATTTCTGAACTTTTCCAGACAGTTCAGCCGTCCGATCAATGAGATTTCCATGCAGGTCAGCAGCGTTTTTTCGGCACTGGCCGGTGCAGAACGGGTATTTGCCGTGATGGATGAAGAACCGGAGGCGGCAGACGATGCGGATGCTGTGGAACTGGAGCCGATGCAGGGACATGTGATTCTGGATCATGTGACATTTGGGTATAATCCGGACAAAGTGATCCTGAAAGATATCAGCCTGTATGCAAAGCCCGGTCAGAAGATTGCGTTCGTCGGCTCCACCGGGGCGGGCAAGACCACAATCACAAATCTGATTAACCGTTTCTACGACATTCAGAGCGGAACCATTACCATTGATGGTGTGGATATCCGTCATATCAAGCGGAAAAATCTGAGAGAGAATATTGCTGTGGTTCTGCAGGATACGCATCTGTTTACCGGAACGGTGCGGGAAAATATCCGTTACGGACGTCTGGATGCCACCGATGAAGAGGTGATCCAGGCGGCGAAGACGGCTTCCGCGCATTCCTTTATCATGCGTCTGCCAAAAGGATATGACACGATGCTGGAGGGTGATGGGGCGAATTTAAGTCAGGGTCAGAGGCAGCTCCTGAACATCGCACGCGCGGCACTGTCCAGGGCTCCGATCCTGATCCTGGATGAGGCGACCAGCTCTGTCGATACCAGAACCGAGAAACATATTGAACACGGTATGGACCGACTGATGGCGGACCGGACAACGTTTGTGATCGCTCACCGACTGTCTACCGTAAGAAATGCCAATGCGATTATGGTACTGGAAAAGGGCGAGATTATCGAACGGGGAGATCATGATGAGCTGCTGGCGATGAAGGGCAGGTATTATGAACTGTATACAGGCGTGAGTGAACTGGAGTAATGAAACGTGCGCGTGAAAGAAAACGGGGGCAAAACACGGTTTGCCCCCTATGATGCACGGATTGTTTTGCATTTCATGCATGATCTTTTAATCCTGGTGTCATAAAAGAATGTATTGTTTGAAAATTATTATACAATTTGACAATTTACAAATAATAATAAAAAATTTAAATAAAAGTGTTGACAAAATAAGATCTATCTAGTATTATAAAGACAACAAAGAAAGAGAGAAACAAAAGAGGATAAGAAAAATCCTCAAAGAAGTTCCCCATCGTGAAGGGAATTTCAAAAAATCTGAAAGAAGGAGGTACGGTCCACCGAGATAGTTAGTTTCGTTTCTGCTATTCCGTGAGATAGTTGGGAACATAGGAAAAACGAATCTGCAGTGTGAAAGATCAGAAAATTCGAAGAAAACCAGATCAGAACGTTATCAATAACTGAAAAGAATCGGTTTAGTTATATGACGAGAAAGTATAATTAGAAAGATAGATTTTAGAATCGGATAACAAGATGTAAGAATATCAGTTGAACATGGAATCCATATCGGGATGATCGATTAGCAGAAGCAGAGGGAAACAATTACATATAGAACAAAGAAAAACTGAATAAGAGAGGTAAAGTCCAATGGACGAGTCTAATTAAGGGCGGATATCAAAGAGAGAAGAACTCAGGAAGAGAGAAAACTCATTGATATCCGTCATCGTTGTGTTATGGGTGCAAAATTCATGATATCCAATACGATACCCCGGATGGCGGGGATCTGGATTTGAATCTTCAGGCGAAAAGCCTGAGGGCATATTTTATGCATCCATTTTCATATTTTTCTGTGCTGTCGCCAGCATCAGTTTGATTCGGTTCAGCTGGTTCACTTCGCTTGCACCCGGATCGTAATCCACCGCAATGATGTTGGATTCCGGATGGGTCCGGCGCAGTTCCTTGATGACGCCCTTGCCGACAATGTGATTCGGGAGGCATCCGAACGGCTGTGTGCAGACGATATTCTTCACGCCGGAATGGATCAGCTCCAGCATTTCGCCGGTCAGGAACCAGCCTTCTCCGGTCTGATTGCCGAGAGACACGTATTCCTTTGCCATATCGGCCAGTTCCCAGATGCGGGATGGCGGGGTGAAGTGTTCGCTCTTTTCCAGCTCTTTTCGTGCGGTCTTACGCAGGTACTCCAGCAGGGAGATACCCAGGTTGCAGAGCCGTGCGGTCGAACGTTTGCCGCCCAGATGGTCTGCCTTGAAATTGTTGTTGTAGAAGCAGTACAGCAGGAAATCCATCAGATCCGGCATCACGGCTTCTGCGCCTTCGGCTTCCAGCAGGTCCACGATGTGATTGTTGGCGAGCGGAGAGAATTTCACGAGGATCTCTCCGACGATGCCGACCTTTGGCTTCCTGACATTCAGGCGCGGCAGCTGATCGAACGCACGGACAATCCCGCGGACGTTGCGTCCGAATTCAATCATATTCGGTGATTTTCCGGAAAGACTCTGAATGCAGCGCTTCTTCCATGTTTCATGGAGTGCGTTGGCGGAGCCGGGGTCCTTCTCATAAGGCCTGGTCGCATACAGAACCCGCATAAACACATCGCCGTATACGATCGCCTGCATGGCTTTTGTGATCAGAGCAGGCGTAAAGGTGAAGCCCGGGTTGGTCTCCATGCCGTTGGCATTGATGGAAATCACCGGAATCTGAGGCATGCCGGCCTTCTCCAGAGCACGTCGGATGAAGCCGATGTAATTGGAAGCACGGCAGCCGCCGCCGGTCTGGCTCATCAGAACGGCCGTCTTGTTCAGATCGTATTTGCCGGAGAGAAGCGCCTTCATAATCTGACCGATGACGATCAGCGATGGATAGCAGGCATCGTTGTTGACGTACTGGAGTCCTGTGTCGATGGCTTCCCGGTCGTCGTTCTGCAGGATCTCGATTTTATAACCGAAAGAGCGGATTGCAGGTTCCAGAAGCTCAAAATGAATCGGGGACAGCTGCGGACAGAGCAGCGTGTAATCCTTTTTCATATCTTTGGTGAATATCACGCGGTTGTAGGCGCTGGATACGACCTTCCGTTCGTAATGCTTCTGTTCCCGTACACGAAGTGCAGCGATCAGGGAACGGATCCGGATCCGGGCAGCGCCCAGATTGTTGACTTCGTCGATTTTCAGTACGGTGTAAATCTTGCCGGCACTGGACAGGATATCGTGCACCTGGTCGGTGGTTACGGCATCCAGACCGCAGCCGAAGGAATTTAACTGAATCAGATCCAGACAGTCACAGGTCTTCACATAGGAAGCTGCCTTGTAAAGTCTGGAGTGGTACATCCACTGGTCTGTGACAACCAGAGGACGCTCTACTTCGCTCAGGTGTGAGATGGAATCTTCCGTCAGAACCGCGAAACCGTAGGAGGTAATCAGCTCCGGAATACCGTGGTGGATCTCCGGGTCAACGTGGTAAGGTCTTCCGGCCAGCACGATGCCGTGACGGTTATGTTCCTTCAGCCACCGGATCGTCTCTTCTCCTTTTCGCTCCATGTCAGCACGGGATGCCAGAAGCTCCTGCCAGCCGGCATGGGCGGCTTTCTGGATTTCTACAGAAGAAATCTCAAATTCTTTTCCGATTTCAACAATCAGCTGTCGGGTCAGAATCTCCTCGCTGGTAAACGCCATAAACGGGTTCATGAAATGAATATCATGTTCAGCCAGTTCTTCCACATTATTCTTGATATTCTCCGCATAGGAGGTGACCATCGGGCAGTTGTAGTGATTGCCTGCGTCCGGGGTCTCATTGCGTTCATATGGGATGCACGGATAGAAGATATGGCGGATTCCCTGTTTGATCAGCCAGTTGATATGACCGTGCACCAGCTTGGCCGGATAACATTCGGATTCACTTGGGATGGATTCGATACCAAGCTCGTAAATGTTTCGGGTGGACTGAGGGGACAGAACTGTGCGGAACCCCAGTTCCCTGAAAAATACAGCCCAGAACGGATAGTTCTCATACATGTTCAGAACTCTCGGGATCCCGATGGTACCACGCGGTGCCTGATCCGGGGTCAGCGGTTCATAATCGAACATACGGTGAAATTTGTAATCAAACAGGTTCGGAATCTCTTTCTTCGCCTTTTCCTTGCCGAGCCCGCGCTCACAGCGGTTGCCGCTGATGAACTGCCGTCCGCCGCCGAAACGGTTGATAGTCAGCACGCAGTGGTTGGTACAGCCCTTGCAGCGGGTCATGGAGGTTTCATACTTCAGCGAAAGAATCTTGTCAAGCGGAAGCATGGAAGTGCCTCTGGCGTGATTGCAGCGTTCTCTTGCGATCAGAGCCGCGCCGAATGCGCCCATGATGCCGGCGATATCCGGACGTACTGCCTCGCATCCTGCGATTTTTTCGAAACTGCGGAGCACGGCATCGTTGTAAAACGTTCCGCCCTGAACGACCACATGACTGCCCAGGTCGGAAGCACTGGTGATCTTGATGACCTTAAATAAGGCATTTTTGATGACCGAGTAGGCAAGACCCGCGGAAATATCGGCAACCGTGGCGCCTTCCTTCTGTGCCTGTTTGACGTTGGAGTTCATGAAAACGGTGCAGCGGGTGCCCAGGTCTGTGGGATTTGCCGCAAACAGAGCTTCGCGGGCAAAATCCTCTACGCTGTAGTTCAGAGACTTTGCAAAGGTTTCAATAAACGAGCCGCAGCCGGAGGAGCATGCTTCATTCAGCTGAACGCTGTCCACGGTGTTGTCACGGATCTTGATGCATTTCATATCCTGTCCGCCGATGTCCAGAATACAATCCACATCCGGCTCGAAAAATGCTGCTGCATAATAATGGGAAATGGTTTCTACCTCGCCCTCATCCAGCATCAGGGCGGATTTCAAAAGTGCTTCTCCGTAACCGGTGGAGCAGGACCATGCGATCCGGGCACCGTCGGGAAGCTGTTCTTTGATCTCGCGCATGGCCCGGATTGCGGTAGCGAGCGGGCTTCCGTTGTTATTGGAATAAAAATGGTACAGCAGACTGCCGTCCTCTCCGACCAGCGCCACCTTGGTGGTGGTGGATCCGGCATCGATGCCCAGATAACAGTCGCCGGTATAGGAGGAAAGCTCCGCCTTTCTGACACAATGACTGCTGTGGCGGGCGCAGAACGCATCGTAATCTTCCTGTGAACGGAACAACGGTTCCATACGCTTGACTTCAATATCCATCTTGATTCCGGTTGTCAGACGGTCAATCATATCCTGAAGGGATACACAGACATCCTCACGGGCATTCATGGCGGCCCCGACAGCGGCAAACAGATGCGAATGTTCCGGTGCAACGATGTGGTCCTGATCCAGATTCAGTGTGCGGATAAATGCACGGCGCAGCTCTGAAAGGAAATGAAGCGGTCCGCCCAGAAATGCCACAGTACCGCGAATCGGTTTACCGCAGGCGAGTCCGCTGATGGTCTGATTGACAACCGCCTGAAAAATAGAAGCAGCCAGATCCTCTCTGGTTGCGCCCTCATTGATCAGCGGCTGAATGTCTGTCTTGGCAAACACACCGCAGCGTGCAGCAATCGGATAGATCATCTGATAATTCTTCGCATATTCATTCAGACCGGCTGCATCTGTCTGAAGAAGGGATGCCATCTGGTCAATAAAGGAACCGGTGCCGCCTGCGCAGATGCCGTTCATGCGCTGGTCAATGCCGCCGGTAAAATAAATAATCTTTGCATCCTCACCGCCCAGCTCAATCGCCACATCGGTCTGCGGCGCATAATCCTGAAGGGAAGTGGCCACAGCCACCACCTCCTGTGTAAACGGAACCTGTAAGTGGTTGGAGAGTGTCAGCCCTCCGGAGCCGGTGATACTCGGATGCACGAGCAGTTCGCCCAGCTTATCTTTGGCTTTTATAAGCAGGTGGGCAAGAGTTTCCTGAATATTGGCAAAATGTCGCTCATAATCAGCAAACAGAATATTCTTTTTGCTGTCAAGAACAGCAATCTTTACAGTTGTGGAACCGATATCGATTCCGAGCGTATTATGTAAATTCATAACTGCGGGGTATTCCCCTGCCTCCTTAAATTTAAAAACATGCCATAGTCAGCATACGTTGCTTAGTTTAACATAAAATAGGAAATAATACAATTTATGAAGCCGTAAAAAAAAAGTTAAGAAAAAGTGAAAAGTATGGTAGAATAGAAAAAAACGTATGCAATGGTTTGACAAACCGGCATGCAGAAACTATAATGAAAAAGTCGTATTTTGCAGGAATCAATTGCAGAATGACACAAATGGACGATAACAGGGAAAGGATGGAAGCAGTTATGGACGGCGGCTCCAGGATTTCTTCTTTTTTATTGCAGGCACAGTGCAGGAGAATCGTATTGTGAAAACAAAAAGGAAGGAATGGCAGACATGGTTCAGATTTTTAAAACGGAAGATGGAACGATCCATCAGATTGATGAGGCGGAAAGCGGGTGCTGGATTGCGCTGACAGATCCGACTGCGACGGAGATTCTTGAGATTGCGGAAAGGTACGATATTGATCCCGACCATCTGAAAGCACCGACGGATGAAGAGGAGCGTTCCCGTATTGAATCGGAGGATGACTACAGCCTGATTCTGGTAGATATCCCGGTGATTGAGGAACGAAATGAGAAGGACTGGTACGTGACGATTCCGCTTGGTATTATCATGCACAGCGATATCATGATCACAGTATGTCTGGAGGAGACGCCGATTCTGAATGCATTTATGGATGGGCGAGTGAAGGGCTTTTATACGTACTGGAAGACCCGCTTTATTCTGCAGATCCTGTACCGGAATGCGACGCAGTATCTGCAGTATCTTCGTATCATTGACAAGAAGAGTGATCTGATCGGGCAGAATCTTCACAAGTCCCAGCGCAATCAGGAACTGATTGAGCTTCTGGAACTGGAGAAGAGCCTTGTGTATTTTTCAACTTCTCTGCGGGCCAATGAGGTGGTGCTGGAGAAGCTTCTGAAGAGTGAGAAAATCAAGAAATATCCGGAGGATACGGATCTTCTGGAGGATGTCATCATCGAGAACAAGCAGGCGCTGGAGATGGCGAACATTTACAGCGGCATTCTGAACAGTACGATGGAGGCGTTTGCGTCTATCATTTCCAACAATCTGAATATTGTGATGAAGTTTCTGACTACTGTTACGATCGTGCTTTCGATTCCGACGATGGTAGCGAGTATCTATGGCATGAATGTAAATCTGGTCGGTATGCCGTTTGCGACGGATCCCAACGGTTTCTGGATTGTACTGGGATTTGCGGCGCTGCTGACGGGAGTGATTGCATGGATTTTTGCCAAGAAGAACCTGTTTTAGTCTCAGAAAGGAACATGCATGAAGTTTTTTAATGAATTAGAGCGAAAGTACCGAAGGTTTGCGATACCGAATCTGATGTATTACATCATCATTCTGTATGGGATCGGTCTGGTGATCCAGATGCAGATGCCGATGTTTTACTGGAGGTATCTCAGCCTGGATGCAGCAGCGATTCTGCATGGACAGATCTGGAGGATCGTAACGTTCCTGGTCTATCCGCCGGCTTTTGGCAGCATTGTTCTGACGCAGCTGTTTATCGGAATTCTTGCCCTGTTTATGTATTATAATCTGGGGCAGACACTGGAAAATATCTGGGGTTCCTTCCGGTTCAACGTCTTCTTCTTCATGGGCGTGATCGGACAGGTGCTGGCGGCACTGGTTGCCTATCTGGTATTTCATGAGAATATCTACATGACGACCGGTTTCCTGAATTTTTCCATTTTTCTTGCATTTGCAATTTATTTTCCGGATGCACAGTTTCTGCTGTTTTTCGTGCTTCCGATCAAGGCCAGATGGCTGGCGGTGGCGGAGTGCGCCGTGTATCTCTACAGCTTTATTTTCGGTTCTGCAAGTACCCGGGTAGAGATTCTGATTTCGCTGGCCAACATGATCCTCTTCCTGCTGATGACCCGCAATTACAGGAGGTATGCGCCCAAAGAGATCAGGCGCAGACAGGATTTCAGGCGGGAGATGACAAAGATCACACCAAAGGGGCAGACACGGCACAAATGTGCGGTGTGCGGCCGTACAGAGCTGGATGGACCGGAACTGGAGTTCCGCTATTGTTCCAAATGTCAGGGGAATTACGAGTATTGTCAGGATCATCTGTATACACATCAGCATGTGACTGCAGAGAATCCGGCAGAGGGAAAGCAATAAGATTCTGGAGGAGAATATGAAAAAGACAAAAATTATTTGTACCATGGGTCCGAATACCAACGACAGAAACCTGATGAAAGCTCTGGCTGAGAATGGCATGGATATTGCCAGATTCAATTTCTCACATGGGGATTATGAGGAGCAGAAGGCACGTCTGGAGATGCTTAAGAGCGTGCGCGAAGAAGTGGGGCTGCCGATCGCGGCACTGCTGGATACCAAGGGACCGGAGATCCGTACCGGCCTCCTGAAAGATGAAAAGAAAGTAACGCTGACCGCGGGGCAGACCTATACGCTGACAACCCGTGATATTATCGGCGATGACAAGATTGGTCATATCAATTATGACGGCCTGAACGAGGATGTTGCCGCAGGCAACCGGATCCTGATTGATGACGGCCTGATTGAGCTGGAGGTGCAGGAAGTCCAGGGAACCGATATCGTATGCAAGGTTCTGAATGGCGGCGAGCTGGGCATGCGCAAGGGTGTCAATGTCCCGAATGTCAAGATCAAGCTTCCGGCGCTGACAGAGAAGGACAAGGCAGATATCCGGTTCGGTATTGAACAGGGATTTGATTTTATCGCCGCTTCCTTCGTGCGGACTGCAGATGCGATCCGTGAGATCCGTGAGATTCTGGACGAGGCAGGTTCCACGATTCAGATTATCGCAAAAATTGAGAATGCAGAAGGCATTGAGAATCTGGATGCAATTATTGCGGCCAGTGACGGCATCATGGTAGCGCGCGGCGACATGGGTGTGGAGATTCCTGCTGAGCAGGTTCCGCATATTCAGAAGATGATCATCCGCAAGTGCAACCTGGCATGCAAGCCGGTAATCACGGCAACCCAGATGCTCGACTCCATGATCCGTAATCCGAGACCGACCAGGGCGGAGGTTACCGACGTGGCGAATGCCGTATACGACGGAACGGATGCGGTGATGCTGTCCGGCGAGACCGCGATGGGCAAGTATCCGGTGGAGGCGCTGAAGATGATGGCGCAGATTTGTGAGAATTCCGAACAGTATCTGGATTACAACGCGTATCGTCAGAGAAGAGTCTCTGCTGAGAATGAGAAGAATATTTCCAATGCAGTATGTTATTCTTCCGTGGCAACCGCACATGATCTGAACGCAAAGGTGATTATTGCACCGAGTATCAGCGGATTTACCACACGCCTGCTTTCCAAATGGAGACCGGGTGCGCAGATTATCGGTCTCTCTCCGAGTGCTTCCGCGGTTCGCCAGATGCAGATTTACTGGGGCGTAAGACCGTTCCAGGCGAAGCGCGCGGATTCTACCGATGTTCTGATTGAATCCTCCCTGGATCTTCTCAAGAGCAAGGGCGTGATTGCGGACGGAGATATTGCGGTGGTAACGGCAGGTGTTGTGACCAGAGCAAACCGTCATGAGCCGGCGACCAACACGAATATTATGCGAGTGGTAGTTGTGGATTAAAATTTAAGAATTACCGGACAAAGAAGTCTGACATGGGTTGCAGCCGCAGTGACTGCAGCCCTGTCAGGCTTTTCTGTTATAGAGACAGAACGATAAAGTGGAGGAAAAGATTGTGGAGAAAAAAACATTTGTTACGAAAGCACAGCTGGATGAAATTGTAAAAACGTATCCGACTCCGTTTCATCTTTATGATGAAAAAGGAATCCGTGAAAATGCAAAGCGTTTGAAGGAAGCCTTTGCATGGAATAAAGGTTATAAGGAATTTTTTGCTGTTAAGGCAACTCCGAACCCATATATCCTGCAGATCCTGAAGGATTACGGATGCGGTACAGACTGCTCTTCTGCAACGGAGCTTATGATGTCTGATGCCGTTGGATTTTCCGGACATGATATCATGTTTTCATCCAACGATACGCCGCCGGAGGAATTCAGGCTGGCCAACGAGCTCGGAGCGATCATTAATCTGGATGATATCACCCACATTGCATGTGTGGAGCAGATGCTGGGAGGTATTCCGAAGACCATCAGCTGCCGCTACAATCCGGGCGGTGTATTCAAAATCAGCAACGACATCATGGACAATCCGGGCGATGCAAAATACGGCATGACAACCGAGCAGATTTTTGAAGCCTATAAGATTCTGAAAGCCAAGGGGGCGGAGGAGTTCGGTATTCACGCATTCCTTGCAAGTAATACCGTGACGAATGAGTATTATCCGCTGCTGGCAAAGATCCTGTTTGAACTGGCGGTCCGCCTCCGCAACGAGACCGGTGCCCATATCAAATTTATCAATCTGTCCGGCGGTATCGGTATTCCGTATCGTCCGGACCAGGAGCCGAATGACATCATGGTGATCGGCGAAGGCGTACGCAGAGTTTACGAGGAGGTTCTGGTACCGGCAGGTATGGACGATGTGGCGATCTACACGGAGCTGGGACGTTTCATGCTGGCGCCGTATGGCTGTCTGGTGACAAAGGCCATTCATGAGAAGCATACCCACAAGGAATATATCGGTGTGGACGCGTGCGCGGTAAACCTGATGCGTCCTGCCATGTACGGAGCATACCATCACATTACCGTGGCAGGTAAGGAACATGCGGCCTGTGCTCACAAGTATGATGTAGTGGGTTCCCTGTGCGAGAACAATGATAAGTTTGCGATCGACCGGATGCTGCCGGAGATTGAAAACGGAGATTATCTGATCATCCATGATACCGGAGCACATGGTTTTTCCATGGGATACAATTATAACGGCAAGCTGAAATCCGCGGAGCTGCTTCTGAAGGAAGATGGGTCCGTGCAGATGATTCGGAGAGCGGAGACACCGAAGGACTATTTCGCTACGCTGGATTGCTGTGATATGATGAAGAAATATCTGTAAGAAAACTCAATGGGCGCACCTGCGGGGAGCAGGCGGTCGCTTATTACAAAAAATATATTGTCGGATAGAAGAATACGCGCCTTACAGCAGCGAGAATGAGAAAATTCGGCTGTTGTAAGGCGCATGTTTTGTTTGTGCTGTTTGTGCTGAACTTCAGTAAGCAGGGCATCCTGAAATATGTGCGAAAAATTAAGAGCTTAAAAATAATCTTTACACATTAAACCGGAACAGAATCACATCGCCGTCTTTCACGACATAATCCTTGCCTTCCAGTCCTACCAGTCCTTTTTCTTTTGCTTTTGCATAGGTGCCGCAATCCAGGAGATCCTGATAGTTGACAACCTCCGCGCGGATAAATCCACGCTCGAAATCGGAGTGAATCTTGCCGGCTGCCTGTGGTGCCTTGGTGCCTACTTTGATGGTCCATGCACGGGTCTCGTCTTCCCCGGAGGTCAGATAGCTGATCAGGCCCAGCAGTCGGTAGCTTGCTGCGATCAGCTTGTCCAGACCGGACTCGGTCAGTCCCAGCGCTTCCAGATATTCCTGTTTCTCGTCGTCATCCAGCTCTGCGATCTCCTGCTCGATCTGTGCGCTGATAACGAATACTTCGGAGTTGTTGGCAGCGGCGAATTCACGGACATCTTTTACATAAGGATTGGATGCACCGTCATCCGCCAGATCGTCTTCTGCCACGTTGGCTGCAAAAATCACCGGCTTACAGGTCAGAAGATTCAGGGAATTTACGAATGCCATGATATCCTCATCGTCATTCTGGTAGGTGCATGCCAGCTCTCCATTCTCCAGAATCTCTTTCAATGCTTTCAGAACTTCAACTTCTTTTGCCAGAGATTTGTCATTGATCGCGGAACGGGAAGTCTTGGCGATCCGGCGCTCCAGAATCTCGATGTCCGAGAAGATCAGCTCCAGGTTGATGGTCTCGATGTCACGCAGCGGATTAACACTTCCGTCAACATGAATGACATTCGGATCGTCAAAGCAGCGTACGACATGAACAATGGCGTCCACTTCACGGATATTGGCAAGGAACTGGTTGCCAAGGCCCTCGCCTTTGGAAGCGCCTTTTACCAGACCGGCAATGTCTACGAATTCGATGACAGCCGGAGTTACCTTTTTCGAGTGATATAAATCTCCCAGAAGTTTCAGACGATGGTCCGGTACCGCTACGACACCGACGTTCGGGTCAATGGTACAGAACGGATAGTTGGCAGACTCAGCGCCTGCTTTGGTGAGGGAGTTGAAGAGAGTGCTTTTGCCGACGTTTGGCAGACCCACGATACCTAATTTCATAATGATTACCTTCCTTGTATGAAAAATGCTTCGAAAAGCTTGATTTTCTTGCTGATTAATTGTAGCATAGAATTTGCGTTATGAAAAGACCGTAATTATTCAACAGACCGAAAGGAAAATGCGGAAAGCTGTCGACGGCTGTCGACATTCGTCGGTCGAATCTGTTTGATTTTCGGGTATTTTGGCGATAAAATAAAGAAGACATCGAAAGGAGACATCAGAATGGAAGGAGCCGATATCAGTTTCGTACACCTTGGAATCGCGATCCAGCACCTGCGGAACCATATCTCGGTATTTGGATTTCGAATTGCTTTTTATGGGATTATCATAGGCCTCGGAATGCTGGCAGGAATCTGGGTTGCGCAGTCAGATGCCAGAAGGAGAGGCAAAGACCCGGAGATTATTCTGGATTTTGCATTGTATGGAATCATTTTTGCCATCATGGGGGCAAGAATCTATTATGTGATTTTTGAGTGGGATTATTATAAGGAAAATCTTCTTCAGATTTTTAATCTGCGGGCAGGAGGGCTGGCGATCTATGGAGGTGTGATTGCGGCGGTACTGTCTTTGACGATTTTTTGCCGTATAAGAAAGATTTCTTTTTTCTCTATGGCAGACAGCTGTGTGCTGGGTCTCGTAACCGGACAGATCATCGGCAGATGGGGGAATTTCTTTAACTGTGAGGCATTTGGCGGGTATACGGACAGCCTGCTTGCGATGCGGATCAAACGCTCTCTGATCAATCCCAACATGCTGAATGCAGATGTGCTCAGTCACCTGATTACAGAGGGTGGTGTGGAATATATTCAGGTTCATCCGACCTTTCTCTATGAGTCAGTATGGAATCTGGGTCTGCTTATTTTTATGCTATGGTACCGGAAGCGGAAGAAGTTCGACGGCGAGATGCTCTGGATCTATCTGATGGGTTATGGTATGGGGAGAGCCTGGATTGAAGGGCTTCGTACCGATCAGCTGATCCTGTTCGGCACCGGAATTCCGGTTTCTCAGGCCTTGTCGATGGTGTTAATATTGGTCGCATCAGCGGTTCTTGTGAGCCAACACGGAAAGCTGAGGCGGGGCACTAAAGGAGAAAGTTGACATGGGAGTATCCAAAGAAGAGCTGGTGAGAAGGATTGAGTGCGCCAGAAAGAAACTGAATGGCAGTATCGAGTCTCGCCAGTCCTATGAGACAATTTATCGGGACAGTGTGGAGTTGGACCGGCTGATTGAGCAATATATTGTTTCAGAATGTTAGAATCATACATATTTATTTCAGGCAGCTACTGTACGCGGTAGCTGTCTTTTTGTATGCAGAGAAAACCGGAAAATCTGGTATGATTTAACAGGATTTTTTATTGAAAATTCCTTGCTATTTTCTTACAGATGTACTAAAATAAATCTACAAGTGGTGAAAAGTGGATGAAAGTGGCGGAAAATGGTAAGTAAGTGGCTTAATAGGGTAACAGGTGATTTTTATGTTCATGGGTGAATATAATCATACAGTAGATGCGAAGGGCAGGCTCATCGTTCCTTCCAGGTTCAGGGAACAGCTTGGGGAAGAGTTCGTTGTGACCAAGGGACTGGATGGATGCCTGTTCGTCTATGACAACACCGAATGGAAAGCCCTGGAAGAAAAGCTGCATGCCTTACCACTGACCAATGCCAACGCTCGTAAATTTGCCCGTTTTTTTCTGGCGGGTGCTACCACCTGTGAAGTAGACAAGCAGGGGAGGATCCTTCTGCCTGCAGTTCTGCGTGACTTTGCCAGGATTGACAAGGACGCGGTGCTGGTGGGAGTCGGGAGCCGGATTGAGATCTGGAGCCGTGAGATCTGGAACCAGTCCAATACCTACGATGACATGGAAGAAATTGCAGAGAACATGGAAGGTCTTGGAATATGACATTTGAACACAAATCTGTTTTATTGGAAGAAACTGTGGATTCCCTGGCGATTCGGCCGGACGGAATCTACGTGGACGGAACACTGGGCGGAGGTGGACATGCCTATGAGGTGTGCAGCCGCCTGAGTGACGAAGGCCGTCTGATCGGGATCGATCAGGATGCGGATGCGATACAGGCCGCATCGGAACGGCTGAAGGTATTTCGGAATAAAGTTACGATTGTGCGAAGCAACTATGAGAATATCGCAGCCGTGCTTTCGGATCTTGGGATCCGCAAGGTGGACGGCATCTATCTGGATCTGGGAGTATCTTCCTATCAGCTGGATACTGTGGAGCGCGGATTTACCTATCGGGAGGACGCGCCGCTGGACATGCGGATGGATCAGAGAAATACGCAGACGGCAGCCGATATTGTCAATACGTACAGTGAGTCTGAGCTCTACCGCATCATTCGGGATTATGGGGAAGACCGATTTGCGAAGAATATTGCCAAGCATATTGTACGGGCCAGAGCGGAGAAGCCGTTTGAGACGACCGGAGAGCTGATCGAAGTGATCAAGGCGGCGATTCCGATGAAAGTACGGGCTACGGGAGGGCATCCGGCGAAGCGCACGTTTCAGGCACTTCGGATTGAGCTGAATCATGAGCTGGATGTGCTGAACCGCTCCATTGATACGATGATTGATCTTCTGAATCCGGGAGGAAGGCTGAGCATCATTACGTTCCATTCGCTGGAAGACCGGATCGTCAAGACACGTTTCCGGGACAATGAGAACCCGTGCATCTGTCCGCCGGGATTTCCGGTGTGCATGTGCGGGAAAAAGAGCAAGGGAATTGTGGTGACCCGCAAGCCGATTGTACCGACAGAGGAAGAGATTGAGAATAACAAGCGCTCGAAGAGTTCCAAGCTTCGGGTCTTTGAGAGAAAATAAAGGTATGCCGGAAGTTTGGAAGGCGGACCGAAGGAATGGGAGGATAGGGTATGGCTGCAAGGAATAGAAGACCGGTATATGGAACTTATGTATCAGGCAGTACCGTACGGGCAGAAGAACTGAGACGGGAGATGCAGGAACCGCAGCGCGACGCGGCACGCCGTATGGCTGTGAACCGGGCCGTGAGACGGAACCAGGAAAAGGCACTCTATATGGATCTGCCTTATGTGATTATGCTTACACTGGCGGCCATCTGTGCCCTGAGTATTTGTGTGAGCTATCTGCATGTGCAGTCGACGATGGCATCCAGGATTCATCATATTGAGCTTCTGGAGAAAGAACTGGAGCAGCTGAAGTCTGAGAATGACGCACTGCAGACTGCGATTCATACGGATATTGATCTGGATCACGTGTATAAGGTTGCAACTGAGGAATTGGGCATGGTTTACGCAAACCGAAATCAGGTACTTCTGTATGACAAAACAGAAAGCGAGTATGTGAGACAGTATGAGGACATCCCAAAACACTAATCCAAATGCAAACTCCGACAGAAAACGTACGTTTTTAGTATATATGCAGGAAAAGCTGGCGATTACGGTTATCGTGATTACGCTGGCTTTATTTGCATTAATCTATGTATTGTACAGTATTGTGAAGGAGAACAAGGACAGCTACAATCAGATCGTGCTGTCCCAGCAGGAATATGACAGCCGTGTGATTCCGTACCGGCGTGGCGATATTGTGGACCGGAACGGAACCTATCTGGCGATTACGGAAAAAGTTTATAATCTGATTATTGACCCGAAGCAGATTATGTCGGACGAAAATAATTTTCTGGAAGCGACCGTTTCGGCGCTGGTCAGCACCTTCGGATATGATGCCGGTGAACTTCGCACGCTGATCACAGGCAATCCGGAGTCGGCGTATGTCCGTTATAAGCGGCAGCTGAGCCTGGATGAGAAAAATGCGTTCGAAACCCTGCAGAAGGAAACCAATAAGGCCAATCAGAAGAATGACTCCAAGGCCCGGGTGAGGGGCGTATGGTTTGAAGAAGAGTATAAGCGGATTTATCCCTATGATTCGCTCGCCTGCAATGTGATCGGATTTGCGACCAGTGACGGCGGAAGCGGCAACGGCGGTATCGAGCAATCCTACAATGAGGAGCTGATCGGCACCAACGGAAGAGAATACGGCTATCTGAATGACGATTCCAATCTGGAGCGTGTCATCAAGTCTCCGCTGAACGGAAATACCATTGTTTCCACGATCGATGTGAACATTCAGAATGTAGTGGAGAAGCGGATCAATCAGTGGATGCAGGAAACCGGTTCCGACCGCGTGGGCGTGGTCGTCATGAATCCGAACAATGGGGAAATCCTTGCCATGGCCAATAACCACATGTTTGATCTGAACAATCCCAAACAGATCGGCGGATATTTTACGGATGAAGAGATTTATCAGTTTGGTCTGAAGGAAGCGATGAACGCTTATAACCGCCAGCATAAAAAGACGGATCAGTCGGTGATCACGATAGAACAGGTACCGGAGCGGTTTACGGAGGACGAGATCCGTTCCTATGGACAGCAGGTGGCCTGGAATCAGATCTGGAGAAACTACTGCATCAGCGATACCTATGAGCCTGGTTCTCCTTCCAAGATCTTTACGGTAGCAGCAGCGCTGGAGGAAGGCGTGATCGGTCCCAATGATACGTTTTACTGCGACGGATATCAGGAGGTTGGCGGTCACAAGATCAAATGTACCGGATATGTAAAGGGCGGTCATGGGCTGATCGATGTGCAGGAATCATTGATGGTGTCCTGCAATGATGCCATGATGCAGATTGCTGCCAAAACCGGTGCGGAACGGTTTTCCCGGTATCAGAAGCTGTTTGGCTTCGGCGCGAAGACCGGCATTGATCTTCCGGGAGAGGCAGATGCCAAAGGACTGATATATGAAGCGGACAACATGCGTTCGGCCAGTCTTGCGACCAACTCCTTCGGCCAGAACTTCAACTGTACGATGGTGCAGATGGCGGCGGCTTACTGTTCGGTAATCAATGGAGGTTCCTATTATGAGCCGCATGTGGTGAAGCAGATCCTGAATGAGCAGGGAGCTGTGGTGAAGAAAGTGTCGCCAAGACTTGTGCGGGAGACTGTGTCGGAGTCAACCAGCAGTCTGATTAAGACGGCGCTGTTTCGGACGGTGGAAGAGGGAACCGGTAAGGCGGCAGCAGTAGAAGGGTATGAAATCGCGGGAAAGACCGGAACGGCGGAGAAGCTTCCGCGTTCTGCCAAGAATTATCTGGTATCCTTCTGCGGATTCGCGCCGGCCAATGATCCGCAGGTGCTGGTGTATGTGACGATTGATACACCGCATGTGGAGGATCAGCCGCACAGCTCCTATGCCAGCAGAGTGTTTGCTCAGATCATGGGGGATATCCTGCCGTACCTGAATGTGTTCCCGACGGTGGATTATGCGGATCCGCAGGAAGAGCTTTCCGGACAGCTTCCGGAGCAGGAGGGAATCACCGATCTGACCGGAACGACATCCGGAGAGACTGCCGCGGCTGAGGAGCCGAAGGTCTATGAGACCGATGAGTATATTGAGGATCCGGGAGATGACAGCGGAGTGGATGATGAACTGTCCGGGGAAACCGTGAGCGTTGATCCGGATTATCCGGCTGCGGATATTCTGGAAAGCGGCGAGTCGGAGCCCGGGTTCTAAAATATGGGCCAGCTCATATAAGTATAACAATGAGCGTTGCAGGAGCCGGTTATGAGTTCCAATCAGACCCATCACAGAGAGAGGATAGCCGTCCTGTTTTTTCTGCTTTGCATCTGCGTGGCAGGATTAATGGGGCGGCTTGTTTATTTGATGCTGTACCGGTCAGAGCATTACAGCCAGATGGCGGAGGATCTGCATGAGAGGGAACGTACGATCAAAGCAGCCAGAGGCCGGATCCTGGATGCCAGAGGTACCGTGATTGCCACCAACCGGACGGTATGTACGGTGTCTGTGATCTACAATCAGGTCCGGGACCGGGAAGAGGTAATTGAGACTCTGTGCAGGGAACTTTCGATGGAGGAGGCGGCAGTCCGGAAAAAGGTGGAAAAGCGCAGTTCCCGTGAGATTATCCGTACGAATGTGGACAAAGAAATCGGGGACAGGATCCGCGGATATCATCTGGCCGGTGTGAAGGTGGATGATGATTATAAACGATATTACCCGTATGATTCACTGGCGTCCCGGGTGCTGGGCTTCACCGGAGGAGACAATCAGGGGATCGTTGGCCTTGAGGTGAAGTATGAATCTTATCTGAAAGGGATGAACGGAAAGATTCTGACCATGACCGACGCGGCAGGTGTGGAGATCGGCAATACCTTTGAGGACCGGATTGAACCGGTTCCGGGCAATGACCTGCAGATCAGTCTGGATGTGAACATTCAGCAGTATGTGGAGCAGGCGGCACTGGAGACCATGGAGCGGAAAGGAGCAAAACGTGTGTCGGTGATTGTCATGAATCCGAAAAACGGGGAAATCATGGCAATGGCCAATGTTCCGGAGTTCAACCTGAACGATCCGTTTACGCTGAATGTGGAGGAACCTGCAGGTACCACGGCTTCGCAGCGGCAGGAACTTTTGAATCAGATGTGGCGCAATCCCAGCATCAACGACACCTATGAACCGGGATCCACGTTTAAGATTATTACAGCAGCAGCAGGGCTGGAGGCCGGTGTGGTCGGGCTGGAGGACCGGTTTTCCTGTCCCGGTTTCCGCATTGTGGAGGACCGCAAAATCCGGTGCCATAAGGTGGGAGGACACGGTGCGGAAACATTCCTGCAGGGAACGATGAATTCCTGCAACCCGGTCTTTATTGATGTGGGGCAGCGTCTGGGGATTGATGCGTATTACCGGTATTTTGAACAGTTCGGACTGAAGGAGAAAACCGGGATTGATCTGCCGGGAGAGGCGGGAACGATCATGCATAAAAAAGAAAACATGGGGCTGGTGGAACTGGCTACGGTTTCCTTTGGCCAGTCTTTTCAGATCACGCCGATTCAGCTGATCACAACGGCAGCGTCCATCGTCAATGGCGGATATCGGATTATTCCTCATTTTGGCGTGAAGGTGATGAACGCGGACAAAACCGCGGTGCACCGGTTTTCGTATCCGGTGAAAAAGCGGATCGTGTCGGAGGAAACGAGTGCCACCATGCGCTACATTCTGGAACAGGTGGTGGCTGAGGGCGGCGGGAAGAAAGCGGCGCTGCCCGGATACCGGATCGGCGGAAAAACGGCGACTTCGGAGAAACTGCCTCGCAGTCTGAAACGATATATTTCGTCCTTTTTGGGTTTTGCTCCGGCGGACGATCCGCAGGTGATCGCGCTGATTACGATCGATGAGCCGCAGGGCGTTTATTATGGAGGAACCATTGCCGCTCCGGTGATTGCGGATATTTTTAAAAACATTCTGCCATACCTCGGGATTGAACAAAGCGCGGAGTGAAGGCTTGATTATTCCCTTAAAAAGACGTATACTATTGAATGCCGGAGTATGCGGCAATACATAACATATAGGAGTTTGTCATGATTAATGAGACTATACTGGCGATTATCATTGCCTTTGCCATCAGCGCGATCCTCTGCCCGATCGTGATTCCGTTTCTGCATAAGCTGAAATTCGGACAGCAGGTGCGGGATGATGGTCCGCAGGCGCATTTGAAGAAACAGGGAACCCCGACGATGGGCGGTCTGATGATACTGACCAGCATCATCATCACTTCTTTATTTTATATCCGCGATTATCCCAGGATCATCCCGGTGTTGTTTGTGACAGTGGGATTTGGCATTATCGGGTTCCTGGATGATTATATCAAGATTGTGATGAAGCGTTCTGAAGGACTGAATCCGAAGCAGAAGCTGCTGGGACAGATTGTGATTACAGGTATCTTTGCATTTTATCTGATCCGGTCCGGCGAGGTGGGGTGCACGGCACTGATCCCGTATACCGGCGGTTTTGAGAACGGATATTATCTGAATCTGGGGATTTTGTTTGTTCCGTTTGTATTTTTTGTAATTCTGGGCACAGATAACGGTGTGAACTTTACCGACGGACTTGACGGTCTGTGCACCAGTGTGACGATTCTGGTGGCTACGTTTATGACGATCGTGGCGATCGGTGAGAACAGCGGCATCAGCCCGATCACCGGAGCGGTGGTGGGAAGCCTTCTGGGCTTTCTGCTGTTCAATGTATATCCGGCGAAGGTTTTCATGGGAGATACCGGTTCGCTGGCTCTGGGCGGATTCGTGGCATCCAGTGCGTTTATGATGCAGATGCCGTTCTTTATTCCGATTATCGGCCTGATTTATCTTGTGGAGGTTCTGTCCGTGATCATGCAGGTGTCCTATTTCAAGGCAACCGGCGGAAAACGGATTTTCAAAATGGCACCGATTCATCATCATTTCGAGCTGTGCGGCTGGTCTGAGACCAGGGTTGTGGCCGTATTTTCGATTACAACCGCGATTCTCTGCCTGCTGGCTTACCTGGGATTATAGTTAGGAGGAAGAAGACATGAGCAGTCAGAAGGTTTTAGTGGCAGGTTCCGGAAAGAGCGGTATTGCTGCGGCAAAGCTTCTCTTGAAGATGGGAGGAGAGATTGTCCTCTATGACAGCAATGCAGACCTGGATCCGGAGAAGATAAAGGAGAAATTTGACGAGGATGCGAAGCTCACGGTTGTGCTGGGAGAGCTGTCCCGCACCGATCTGTTGGGGGTGGAGCTTTCCATCATCAGTCCGGGTATTCCGCTGAACGCACCGTTTGTTGCTGTGCTGGATGAGGCACAGATTCCGATCTGGGGTGAGATTCAGCTGGCTTACCATGTGGCGAAGGGAAAACTGGCGGCGATTACCGGAACGAATGGAAAGACGACGACCACAGCTCTGACCGGTGAGATCATGAAGTCTCATTATGAGGAAGTATTTGTAGTCGGCAATATCGGCATTCCTTATACGGAGACGGCGCTGGATACGACGGACGCGTCTGTTACCGTTGCAGAGGTTTCCAGTTTCCAGCTGGAGACGATCATGGACTTCCATCCGAATGTCAGCGCGATTCTCAATATTACACCGGACCATTTGAACCGTCATGGTACCATGGAGAATTATATTGAGATTAAGGAGCGCATTACAGCCAATCAGACAGAAGAAGACTGTGTGGTGCTCAATTACGATGATCCGGTGCTGCGGGAATTCGGTGAAAAAGAAGATCTGAAGGTAAAGGTATTCTTCTTCAGCAGTACGCAGGAGCTGAAGGACGGCATGTATCTGGACGGGGACGACATCATCTATGCGCACGACGGCAAAAAGGAAACCGTTGTGAATGTTCACGAGCTGCAGCTTCTGGGCAAGCACAATTATGAGAATGTGATGGCGGCGATTGCGATTGCGATCCGCATGGATGTGCCGATGGACTGTATCCGCAGAACGGTTAAGGCATTCAAGGCTGTGGAGCACCGGATCGAGTTCGTGCTGGAGCGTTCCGGTGTCCGTTATTATAACGATTCCAAGGGAACCAATCCGGATGCGGCGATTCAGGCGATCCGCGCGATGCCGGGACCGACGGTACTGATTGCGGGCGGCTACGACAAGCACAGCGAGTATGACGAGTGGATCGAGGAATTCGGTGACAAGGTGAAGCACCTGGTTCTGATCGGACAGACGCGGGATAAGATTGCGGAATGTGCGCGCAGACACGGCTTCACGGAGATCATGTATGCGGAAGATATGCCGGAAGCGGTGCGGGTGTGTGCCGCGTATGCCAATCCGGGTGACAATGTACTGCTGTCTCCGGCGTGCGCAAGCTGGGGCATGTTTGACAACTATGAGCAGCGCGGTGAGATTTTCAAGGAATGTGTAAGAAATCTGTAGGAGCGGGTGTATGGCGAAGAAAAACAAACCCAGGCGTTTCTATGATTACAGCCTGCTGTTCTCCGTGATTTTCCTGACGGCGTTCGGACTGGTCATGATATACAGCTCCAGTTCCTACATGGCACAGCTGAAGTACCAGAACGCTTCCTATTTTATGATGCGTCAGCTGATGATCTCGTCCGCGGGACTGGCGATGGCGATTGTGATTTCGAAGCTGGACTATCACTGGTACGCGAAGTTTGCGTTATTTGCCTATCTGCTGTCGTATGTGCTGATGATAGCGGTATCCCTGATCGGCAAGGAAGTGAACGGCAAGAAGCGGTGGCTGGGTGTCGGCCCGCTCAGCTTCCAGCCCACGGAGTTTGTTAAGATTGCACTGATTGTCATGCTGGCTGCCGTGATTGTGCAGATGGGAAGCAGGATCAACAGCTGGAGGAACATGATTGCGGTGATGGTTCTCGCAACACCGATTGCGGGAATCGTGGCGGCAAACAACTTAAGTTCCGGCATCATCATTATGGGGATTGCGTTTGTGATGCTGTTTGTGGCGTGCAGGAGGAAATGGCCGTTTTATCTGTGCGGCGTGCTGGGACTCGGCGTCGTGGCGACCGCAGGTCCTTTGGCGATTGCGCTGGAGAGAATCGGGCTTCTGAAAGCCTATCAGCTGAACCGGATTCACGTGTGGCTGGATCCGGAGGCATACCCTATGGACGGAGGCTATCAGGTGCTTCAGGGACTTTATGCGATCGGCTCCGGCGGCCTGGTAGGCAAAGGACTTGGGGAAAGTATCCAGAAGATGGGATTTGTGCCGGAAGCGCAGAATGATATGATTTTCTCGATTATCTGCGAGGAACTGGGACTGTTTGGTGCGGTATCCGTGATCCTGATTTTTCTGTTCATGATCTATCGTTTCATGCTGATTGCCAACAACGCGCCGGATCTGTTCGGAGCGCTTCTGGTGGTTGGTGTGATGGCTCATATTGCGATTCAGGTGATACTGAATATTGCAGTTGTGACCAATACGATACCCAATACCGGTATTACGCTGCCGTTTATCAGTTACGGAGGTACTTCCGTATTGTTTCTGATGCTGGAGATTGGTATGGTTTTAAGTGTTTCGAACCAGATAAAACTGGAAAAATAAAACCTTTTCGGGGCAAAGTACATAGGATGGAATATAGACGCATATTACAGGAGGTATCCGATTGTCTGTGATTCGAATCCGCGGCTTACATTGTCTGGAAGGTGAGATACGAATACAGGGTTCCAAGAATGCGGTGCTGCCTCTCATGGCAGCATCTCTGCTTCACAGAGGAACCGTTGTGCTGAAAAATGTCCCCGGAATACAGGATGTGAACTGTATGAAGGGGATTTTGGAATATCTGGGATGCGTATGCGAATGGAATGCACATACCCTGCGCATTTCTACAGAGGGGCTGAATACTGCAGTGATTCCGGAAGCGGAAGCCGGGCGGATGCGTTCCTCTGTCATGCTGCTCGGACCGCTGCTCGGGCGTCTTGGGGAAGCTGTGAGCCATCACCCGGGCGGCTGTTCCATCGGGCGGCGTCCCATCGATCTGCATCTGTCAGCGCTGCGAAAGCTCGGTGCTGAGATTCGGGTGGAGGGAGATCGGATTACCGCCTCCGCCGAAGGGCTGCGCGGCAGTGAGATTCTGTTTCCGTTTCCGAGTGTAGGTGCTACGGAAAATGCGGTGATGGCGGCAGTGGCTGCACGGGGAATCACGGTGCTTCGGGGGGCTTCTGTGGAGCCGGAGATCGAAGTCCTCTGCCGTTTTCTGAAGAAAATGGGCGCGCGGATTGACGGGATCGGCAGCAGTACCCTGATGATTGAAGGGGGACAGCCGCTTCACGATGTGACGTTTGCGGTACCTGGTGACCGGATTGTAGCGGGCACTTACGCAGGTGCTGTGCTGGCGGCAGGTGGAGATGTGCTGCTCAGGGAGGCTCCGGCAGATCACATGGGGGCCGTGCTTCATGCAATGAACCGGATGGGCGGCCGGACGGAGCTTCTTCCGGAAGGAATCCGTGTGCGTATGGACGGGCGCCCGGGGGCAGTGTGCCTTGCTACGGAAGCTTATCCGGGATTCCCCACAGATCTGCAGTCGGTGATTGTGGCGGTGGCTGCTTTGGCAGACGGTGAATCCCGGATTCGTGAAACGGTGTTTGAGGCCAGATTTGCCAGCGCAAAGGAATTGCAGAAACTGGGCGCTCATATTATAATAGAAGACAGGACTGTCCGGGTGGATGGAACCTACCCTCTGACCGGGGGCAGTGTCCGCGCGGCGGATCTGCGCGGGGGCGCGGCACTAGTAGTAGCCGGTCTGGCAGCGCGGGGGACGACGGTTCTGACCGGATGCGAGCATATCCGGCGGGGATATGAGGATATCTGCCGGGACCTTTGCAGTGTCGGCGCAGACATGGAGTACGGAACCGTTGCAACATAACATAAGAAACAGTGAGGCGGCAGAATGACAGAGGCACAGACAGGAAAAAAGAAAATAGGGCTGATCGCAGGTGTGATCCTCGTACTGGTGCTGGCAATTGTGCTGGTCTCTGTGCGGATTACGGAGATTACTGTGACCGGCAACGAACGATATACGGATGAACAGATGATTGAGATCCTGTTCCCGGATCAGCTGAGCAGGATTCCGGTCATCTGTTATCTCAGAAACCGGTTTCAGGAGCATGAGACGATTCCGTTTGTCGAGGATTATAAGATTGTTTTTCAGGGACCGGGGCGGGTTGAGATCATTGTCTATGAGAAGAGTGTCGTAGGATATGTGTCTTACATGAGCAGCTACATGTATTTTGACAAGGACGGTATCATTGTGGAGAGTGCCAATGAGAAGCTTCCGGGGATTCCGTGGATCACCGGGCTGAAGTTCGGACAGATTGTGCTGTATCAGAAGCTTCCGGTGGAAAGCGATGAGATTTTCCGTGAGATCCTGAATCTGACGCAGATTCTTTCCGTCTATGAGATGCAGGTGGACAAGATCCACTACAACAGTTTCGGGGAAGCAACCTTATATATGGGAGAGATCGAAGTGATTCTGGGTGACAACGAGAGCCTGAACGGCAAGGTGGCGGAGTTGAATGATATGCTGCCGCAGCTGGCCGGGCGGAGCGGAGTCCTTTACCTGGACAGCTACGATGAAACCAAGACCAATGCCATGTACGCTTTTAAACCGCGGCAGTGAGTATTCCGGCAGGGATTCCGGACGATACCGTGCAGAGCAGCGAGGAATTTTTTGAAAATAAAGGTTGCTATTTTTACAAAAATCACATATAGTATTAGGTAGGCTAGTTTTGGATAATTCCAGATTTACATAACATAAGTTGATACAAAGAGGATTCTGAAAGGTTAAGGAGGAGAATATCTTGTTAGAGATTAAGATAAATGAGGCAGAGAATTCCGCCAAGATTGTAGTAATCGGTGTCGGCGGTGCAGGCAACAATGCAGTGAACCGTATGGTGGATGAGAATATCGCAGGTGTGGAGTTCATCGGAATCAATACGGATAAGCAGGCACTGCAGTTCTGTAAGGCGGCGACTGCCATGCAGATCGGTGAGAAGCTGACCAAAGGTCTGGGCGCCGGTGCAAAGCCGGAGGTTGGACAGAAAGCAGCGGAGGAGAGCTCCGAGGAGATTGCTCAGGCGATCAAGGGTGCGGACATGGTGTTCGTGACCTGCGGTATGGGAGGCGGTACCGGTACCGGTGCAGCTCCGGTGATTGCCAAGATTGCGAAAGATATGGGGATTCTGACGGTTGGCGTTGTGACCAAGCCGTTCCGTTTTGAGGCGAAGGCACGTATGGCGAATGCGCTGGCTGGTATCGAGCATCTGAAAGAGAGTGTGGATACTCTGATCGTGATCCCGAATGATAAGCTTCTGGAGATCGTAGACCGCAGAACCACGATGCCGGATGCGCTGAAGAAGGCGGATGAGGTACTGCAGCAGGCCGTGCAGGGCATTACAGACCTGATCAATGTTCCGGGCCTGATCAATCTGGACTTTGCAGATGTACAGACGGTTATGACAGACAAGGGCATTGCACATATCGGTATCGGACATGCCAAGGGGGATGACAAGGCTGTTGAGGCTGTGAAGCAGGCAGTTGCGAGCCCGCTTCTGGAGACCACCATTGAGGGTGCTACTCATGTGATTATCAACATCTCCGGCGATATCAGCCTGATCGAGGCGAATGAAGCAGCAAGCTATGTACAGGAGCTGGCAGGTGACGATGCCAATATCATCTTTGGTGCAATGTATGATGAGAATGCACAGGATGAGGCTACGATCACTGTGATCGCAACCGGACTGGATGCACAGGCATCTTCCTCTGTAAATAAAGCGATGGCTGGTTTTGGCAATTTCAAGCCGAAGATGCCGGCAGGTATGGGACTTCAGACTCCGAATCTGCACACTGCACAGGCAGCAGCGACCGCTGAGCCGGCAGCACCGGCAGTGAAACCGGCTGTGCAGCCGCAGGCAGCAGCTCCGAAGACGGCAACGGCAGCACCGCAGGCAGCTCCGACCGCAGGTGCATATCGTCCGATGCACAGAGAGACACAGATTAATATTCCGGATTTCCTGAAGAATAAGCGTTAAGAATGAATCGAGAGAGAAGACAGAAAGTCATGTATTTGATTTTCTGTCTTTTTTTGTCGTGCAAAAAAATGGAAATGCTGCGGTCATTTGACAATTTTTTCAGTCTGTGTTCCTTATAATAGTCCTGTACAGATACATAGGATACCTGTTTCAAAGTTTGAAGGAGGTGGGGCGGCAGCGGTTGGAGATCATTCTGTACCTGGATGTGTTTGTGATTACCAATCTGGGGATGAATGTCCTGCTGTTGTGGATGACAGCAAAGATACTTCACGCTCCTGTGAGAAGAAGGCAGGTGGCAGCGGCGGCAGCTCTGGGAACGATCGGCGCCTGTATGGAGGTTCTTCTGCCGAAAATCCGCCTGGGAGGATGGCTGTGGTTTGCAGGAACCCGGGTGATTCTTTCTGCCGGAATGGTGTTCCTTGCCTTTGGCAAAAAGCATCCGGAGGAATGGATGAAGCAGCTGCTGGTTTTCTGGATAGTAAGTGCGGCTGCGGGAGGTGTGTTTGAAGCGGCATCTTTTGCCCGGAACAGAAGTCTGTTGTGTTTTCTGTGCTGTGCTGCCGGTGTGTACTTTGGAGGACGCGCTGCAGTTCTTTTTTTGCAGGAAAGTATACGGATGCAGAAAAATTTATATGAAGTGACTCTTTATTATCATGGAAGAACAGAACAGCTGACGGCGCTTCGGGATACGGGAAATCTGCTGTATGAGCCATACGGACATCAGCCGGTTCATGTAATCACCCGGGAGGCTGCCAAACGCCTGTGTGAAAACGTGGATCGGGTGATTTATATTCCGTTTTCGGCTGTCGGAACCGGATATGGGATACTGCCCGGCATTCGGATGGATGCGATGGATGTGAGAAAGGAAGGTGTGTTGGTCAGGCACTGCGACATGCCCTGGGTTGCCGTCAGCAAAGAGCCGTTGTCCATCCGGCATCGGTATGAAATGCTTCTGCATGGAGAGGAACTATAACAGAGAGAAAGACTTGGAGGACAGAATCATGATCGTGAAGGTTTCAATACCAAACCGGTTTCAATTTAAGGCGGTACCATCGTTTAAGACGATGCTGATGCAGAAGCAGGGGGAAGTACATTATATCGGCGGAGCGGATATCCTTCCGCCTCCGCTGGATGGAAAGCAGGAGGCGGACATGATTGCCATGCTGGGGACGGAAGGGGAAAAGGAGGCACGTTCGGCGCTGATTGAACACAATCTGCGTCTGGTGGTGTACATAGCCAAGAAATTTGACAATACCTGTGTCGGAGTGGAGGATCTGATTTCCATAGGGACGATCGGTTTGATCAAGGCCATCAATACCTTTAAGCCGGATAAGAACATCAAACTGGCAACCTACGCTTCGCGTTGTATTGAAAATGAGATTCTGATGTATCTGCGGCGCAACAATAAGACCCGCATGGAGGTTTCCATTGATGAACCGCTGAATGTGGACTGGGACGGCAATGAACTTCTGCTCTCGGATATTCTGGGAACAGATGAGGATGTGATCTATCGGGATCTGGAGGATGAAACAGAGCGGGATCTCCTGAAGCTGGCGATCAGCCGTCTGAGTCCCAGAGAGCGGAATATCGTGGAACTGCGTTATGGACTCGGGACTGAGTCGGGAGAGGAGATGACACAGAAAGAGGTGGCTGATCTGATGGGAATCTCCCAGTCCTATATCTCCCGTCTGGAGAAAAAGATTATGAAAAGACTGAAAAAGGAGATTATCCGGTTTGAGTAATCTGGGTCAGATTTTGATGCTGGTTCTGACCGTGGTTCTGAAACTGTGTTTCCCGACCACGGGGATGGGAGAGCGGCAAACGGCGGTCCGGAATCCGGATCCTTCCTATACTATATATCAGAAGTACAGGTATGCGTATGAATCATACGGATACCTGTTTTTGTATGAAGAAAAAGAGACATCCGGGATTGCGGCCGGAGCGGAGGCAACGGCGGAGGCAGAAAACGCGGAGAAAGCGGAAGCTGTGACCGGACCGGCAATTCAGGCGGAGGTTCCGGCGCTGGCACAGCTGCAGGATTATGATTACCTGATGAAGAAGTTTTACAGTGTGCATGCATCGACAACAGCGGGGCGTGATCTGATGCGTGCCGAAGCGCTGCTGGGAACCGACCTGCGCCTTGCACAGGATGGCAGTGTGCCGCAGATCCTGATTTATCATACGCATGCGCAGGAGACCTACGCGGATTACGGGCCCTCCAGACGGGAGGCAACCGTGGTGACGGTGGGGGAATATCTGTCGGAGCTTCTGCGAAAGAAGGGCTGGAATGTGATCCATGATACAGGAAACTATGATATGCAGGGAGGAAAGCTGGACCGGAACCGGGCTTACAATTATGCGCTGGATGGAATTACCGGTGTGCTGCAGAAGTATCCGTCGATTCAGGTGATACTGGATCTGCACCGGGACGGTGTCAGTGAAAAGCTGCATCTGGTCAGTGAGGTAAACGGAAAGCAGACGGCCAGCATCATGTTCTTTCAGGGCATGAGCCGGACTCCGGAGGGAGCGATCGAGTATCTGCCGAATCCTTATCTGAAGGAAAATCTGGCTTTTTCCTTTCAGATGCAGTATCTGGCTGCCGGAAGGTATCCGGGATTCACCCGCAAAATCTATCTGAAAGGGCTGCGCTATAATCTGCATCTGCGTCCGAGATCAGCGCTGATTGAGGTCGGTGCGCAGACAAATACCCTGGATGAGGCGCTGCATGCCATGGAACCGCTGGCAGAACTTTTGGATATGGTGTTGCAAGGAAAATAAAAAAATGTTAGAATCAAACGTAACAGTCCAGAGGGGCGGGAAGACATCTCATCCTGAACCGCTGCAGATAAGGAAGATAATAGAGAGGAAACAGATATATGGCAATAATGGACCAAAGCAAGATCCGTAATTTTTGTATTATCGCACACATTGACCATGGCAAATCCACGCTGGCAGATCGTATTATTGAGATGACCGGACTTCTGACCAGCAGGGAGATGCAGTCCCAGGTGCTGGATAATATGGATCTGGAACGGGAGCGCGGCATCACGATCAAGTCGCAGGCTGTGCGCACCGTATACCACGCGAAGGATGGAGAAGAATACATTTTTAACCTGATCGATACTCCGGGACATGTGGATTTTAACTACGAAGTATCCCGCAGCCTGGCGGCCTGTGACGGCGCGATTCTGGTGGTGGACGCGGCGCAGGGCATTGAGGCGCAGACGCTGGCCAATGTCTATCTGGCGCTGGATCATGACCTGGATGTATTCCCGGTGATCAACAAGATTGACCTGCCGAGTGCACGTCCGGACTGGGTGGCATCGGAGATTGAAGATGTGATCGGTATTGAGGCGCATGATGCACCCCGTATCTCTGCCAAGACGGGACTGAATGTGGAAGATGTGCTGGAGGCAATCGTGCACAAGATTCCGGCTCCGGCCGGAGATCCGGAAGCTCCGCTGCAGGCTCTGATTTTTGATTCGCTGTATGATTCCTACCGGGGTGTGATTGTCTTCTGCCGGATCAAGGAAGGTACCGTGCAGAAAGGGACAAAGATCCGCATGATGGCGACCGGAGCGGAGGAAGAGGTGGTGGAGGTCGGTTACTTTGGCGCCGGCCAGTTTATCCCGTGCGAGTCTCTGAGTGCCGGTATGGTTGGGTATATCACCGCCAGCATCAAGAATGTGAAGGATACCCGTGTGGGTGATACGATCACCGATGTGAACCGTCCGTGTGACAAGCCGCTTCCGGGCTATAAGAAGGTGACATCCATGGTTTACTGTGGTCTGTACCCGGCGGATGGTGCGAAATACAACGATCTGCGGGATGCACTGGAGAAGCTGCAGCTCAATGACGCATCCCTGTTCTTTGAACCGGAGACATCCATCGCGCTGGGCTTTGGATTCCGCTGCGGATTCCTGGGACTGCTTCATCTGGAGATCATTCAGGAGCGTCTGGAGCGTGAGTACAATCTGGACCTTGTGACCACGGCGCCGAGCGTTGTGTATCGGGTGCATAAGAAGAACGGTGAGGTGTTCGATCTGACCAATCCGACCAACCTGCCGGATCCGACCGAGATCGAATATATGGAAGAGCCGATCGTCAGTGCAGAGATCATGGTGACGACTGAATTTGTGGGTGCAATCATGACGCTCTGTCAGGAGCGCCGTGGCATCTACAAAGGCATGGAATATATGGAAGAAACCCGTGCACTGCTGAAGTACGATCTGCCGCTGAATGAGATTATTTATGATTTCTTTGATGCGCTGAAATCACGCTCCCGCGGTTATGCGTCGTTTGACTATGACCTGAAGGGATACGAGCAGTCGGAGCTGGTGAAGCTGGATATTCTGATCAACCGGGAAGAAGTGGATGCGCTGAGCTTTATCGTTCATGCGGATTCCGCATATGATCGGGGACGCAGGATGTGCGAGAAGCTGAAGGAGGAGATTCCGCGCCATCTGTTTGAGATTCCGATTCAGGCGGCTGTGGGCGGCAAGATCATCGCCAGAGAAACCGTCAAGGCCATGCGCAAGGATGTGCTTGCAAAATGTTACGGCGGCGATATTTCACGTAAGAAGAAACTGTTGGAGAAGCAGAAGGAAGGCAAGAAGCGGATGCGCCAGGTGGGCAATGTCGAGATTCCGCAGAAGGCTTTCATGAGTGTATTGAAACTGGACAATGAATAAACGGGAACTGGAGCTTTATATCCACATTCCGTTCTGTGCGCGCAAGTGTGCCTACTGCGACTTTCTGTCTTTTGCGGCACCGGAGCGGTCCTATCGGGAATATGTGGAGAAGCTGATCGAAGAAATGTACGGACAGAGTACGGCCTACCGGGATTATGCGGTCACCAGCATATTTGTGGGGGGCGGCACTCCGTCTGTTTTGCCGCCGGAGCTGGTGGAAGCGCTGTTTGTGGCGGTATATGACTGTTTTGCGGTATCTGCGGATGCGGAGATCACCATTGAGGCGAATCCGGGCACGCTGACGATGGAAAAACTGGAGACGTATTTAAACTGCGGCATTAACCGCCTGAGTCTCGGACTGCAGTCTGCAGATGGGGAAGAGCTGCGGACGCTGGGACGAATCCACAGCTATGATGATTTCCTGAAGAGCTATCAGAGAGCCCGGCAGGCCGGATTTACCAATATCAATGTCGATCTGATGTCGGCACTTCCCGGGCAGACCATGCAGTCGTGGAAGAATACGCTTCGAAAGGTGATGATGCTGAAGCCGGAGCATATTTCCGCCTACAGCCTGATCATTGAAGCAGGCACGCCGTTTTATGAGCGTTATCATGAGAATCCGGAAGCATTTCCGGATGAGGAGACCGATCGGGAGATGTACCACCTGACGAAGGAACTGATGGCTGCGCAGGGATATGAGCGGTATGAGATCTCCAATTACGCCAGACCCGGTTACGAATGCCGACACAATATCGGCTACTGGACCGGTGCGGAATATCTGGGACTGGGACTGGGTGCGTCTTCCTACACCCATGGATTCCGCTACCACAATGTGACCGATTTGGAGGAATACCTGTCGCTGGATCTGCGGGAGTCGGGAGCCGCGGCCCGTGAGATCCAGGAGCTGACGCCGGAAGAAAAGATGGAAGAGTTCATGTTCCTGGGACTGCGCCTGACGAAAGGTGTTTCCGGCAGCGAATTTCTCGAACGGTTCGGGAAGAACATGTGGAATGTGTATGGAGAGGTGTTCGAAAAACTCAGCCGTCAGGGGCTGATTCTGGAAGAGCCGCCGATGGTGCGGCTGACGGAGCTTGGAATTGATGTGAGCAACCAGGTGTTGTGTGAATTTTTACTGGGATAAAAAAGAGGAAAGGGATGCTGTGGCGGCATTCCTTTTGTTTGTGTTATGGGAACGTTTATTCCCCCTGGTATCATACAAAACAGAAGTGTACAAAGAGGAGGAGACGATTGTGAAGAAACATATAAATAACCATATCTGCCCAAACCATTTGTTCCTCAGTGCGTCCCCCGTACCTCCTCACCCTGTTTTACCTGCATTTCTCCTCGTTGGATGGCGGAGCGGAGAAATGACAGATGCACTGACGGAAGTCCCGGCTGCACGTTATTTCTGTGCAGCCAGCAGATGTTCCGCGGTTCCCATAACAGCCTGATCCGCCAGCTCGGCGATGGTTTTCTTCGGAAGCGGCTGTCCGGAATTGAGCCATTGCGTGAGCATGCCGATCAGGCCATAGGCTGAAAATTCAAAACAGCAGCTGAGGATCGGTTCTTTTGCATCCGGGAACATGGCCCGGATGAGCTCAAAACCATTCTGGTGAAGCAGCCGATGGAAGCGATCCATAAAGTCAACGGAAGCATTATTCTCAAATAAAATATGGCAGAGCGCGGCGTTCTCACCCAGATAGTCGATGATCGGGATCAGCACCGGAAGCAGGGTGCCGGGCTGGAAGGAATGCTTATAGTTGTCAATCACTACCTGAAAATTCATCAGTACCTCATCTTCGATGTCCTGGAGAAGGTGGTAGGTATCGCTGTAATGAAGATAGAAAGTACCACGGTTTAAATCGGCACGTTCTGTAATATCCTTGACGGAGATATTCTTAAATTCTTTTTCCTGCATCAGTTCAATCAGGCTGTCTTTCAGCAGCTTCTGCGTACGCCGGATGCGCCGGTCCTGTTTGGGCTCCTGTTCCTTCATAAAAATCCTCCTGTAAATGAACAAATATAGTGTGATCTGTCAACAACTAATCACTTGGAAAGTGATTGATTATTGAAGGGTATCAACATATGTATTATAATATACAAACGTTGAAAAATCAATAATATGTCCTTTAATAGGTGGTGTGTATATGAAAAAGATAGGGGATAAACGTCTGTTTGACCGGGTGGTTCATCAGATTGTCAGCAAGGGAAAGCATATCGAACGGATTTTTCTGATTTTGACAATTGTGTGTGCCGTTTGTTTTCCGTTTGTGGGAGTCAATTATGATCTGAGCAAATATCTGCCGGATTTTGCACCGACCAAACAGGCACTGGACGTAATGGAAGCGGAGTTTGGCTATCCCGGAACGGCGCGTGTGATGGTGAAGGACGTGTCACTTCAGGAAGTGAAGGCGATCCGCAGGCAGATTTCAGAAGTAGACGGTGTGGACCTTGTGATTGGAGCAGATCTGGCGACCGACGTTTATATGGGCGATGCATTTTTGACCAATGACCTGACTGATGAGTTTTATAAAGACGGCAATGCGGTATTTGAGATCATTTTTGAGGACGGAGATTCGGATAAATCCACGCATCAGGCCATTGATAAGATCTATGAGATTGTCGGGAAGGATCGGGGATGCTTTGCAGGAAGTGCGGTGTCCGGCAAGGAGAGGGAAGTGTCCATCACCCGGGAAATCACCATTGCCATCGGGCTGGCGCTGGTGATTATCCTGCTGATTCTGACGCTGACCACGACTTCCTGGATGGAACCGGTATTGTTTATTCTTGTAATGGTTGTGGCAATCGTTCTGAATATGGGATCCAACATCATATTTGGAAGGATTTCCTTCTTTACGTTTTCCACAGCAGCGATCCTGCAGCTGGCAGTGTCCATGGACTATTCCATTTTCCTGCTGCATACGTTCAACAGTTATAAAAGTCAGGGGATGGAACGCCATCTGGCTATGGAAGCAGCGCTGAAGGAGGCCTGCAGTTCCATTCTTGCCAGCGGAGCGACGACAATTGTAGGATTTCTCGTGATTGCTTTTATGCGGTTTACCATTGGTAAGGATGTCGGGTTCGTACTGACAAAGGGAATACTCTGCAGCCTTGCGGCAGTGCTGTTTCTGATGCCGACGCTGATACTTCAGTTCGATGATAAGATCGCGAAGACAGCGCATCGTCCGCTGCTTCCTTCCTTCGACGGTCTGGCGAAGCTGATGTACCGGATTCGTCATGTGGTGTTTGTGTTTGCGATTGCAGTGGCGGTTCCCTGTTACTTCGGACAGGGGATGAACCATTTCCTGTACGGGGATAACGCGATCGGTGCCTGTCCGGGCACGCGGGTCTATGAGGACACGAAGGAGATTGACCGTGTGTTTGGCAAGTCCAATCTGGTGATTGCCATGGTGCCGAACGGCTCTGTGGTGCAGGAACGGAACCTGACTGAAGCACTGGAGGATCTGGGTTTTGTCAATTATGCATTGTCCATGTCAGGAACGCTTCCGGCAGGTATTCCGGAGAGCTTCCTGCCGCAGAAGCTCCGGGAGCAGCTCCGGACGGAGCGGTATGCACGGATTATGATATCTGTGGATACCGAGCAGGAGAGTGATTATGCGTTCGCCTGCAGTGAGCGGCTGGGACAGGTGATCCGGCAGTATTATCCGGAAGATGCCTGCATGATCGGTATGACATCGACGACCATGGATATCCGTGATATTTTAACGGATGATTATAATAAAGTATCGATCCTGTCTCTTCTCGGTGTGGCTCTTGTGGTGATGCTCACGTTTCATTCTGTACTGGTGCCGATCCTTGTGATCATTCCGATAGAGGTTGCGATCTATTTGAACATGACCCTCCCGTATATCTTGGGAGACAATATGATCTACATTGGCTATATCATCGTGAGCTGTCTGCAGCTGGGAGCGACCATCGATTATTCGATCCTGATGACAAACAATTACCTGAGCTTCCGCAGACAGTATGACCGGAAGGAAGCGCAGCTGAGGGCGATTACAAAGAGCATCCTCTCGATTCTGACTTCCGGCGGAATTCTGACAGTAGTGGGATATCTGTTGTATGTTACGTCCACGATTCAGGCGATTTCCCAGGTGGGGCGTCTGGTCGGACGCGGAGCCATACTCAGCATGGTGCTGGTGCTTTCCCTGCTGCCTGCCCTGCTGAGTGCATTCGACAAGCCGATTCAGAAACGGCAGAAGAAAGGAGAGAAAACAGCATGAAACGGACAAAACAGATGACAGCGGCAGTGCTTGCCGGAATTCTGACCGGTACCGGCTGGATGACAGGGTATGCCGGGACGCTGCCTCCGGTCTGCGATGAGACCCTGTATATTACGCTGGACGGCGATGGAGCAATTGCGGAAAGCAGCGTAGTGAAACGGTATGAGGTGAGGGAAGACGGAGAAATCACCGATTATGGTACATACGAAAAGGTTGCAAATCTGTCCACGAAGGCAGAGCCGGCGGTGAGGGAAGACGGAGGCTACAGCTTTCCGGTGAAAAAGGAGGACGGCGCGTTCTATTTTGAAGGGACGACGCAGACCCGGAAAGAAGAGCTTCCGTGGGATATTGAGGTGAGCTATCTCCTGAACGGAGTGGAGACTCCGGCGGACCAGCTGGCAGGAAAGAGCGGCCTGGTGGAAATTCAGGCGGATCTGGTGCCGAACCGGAATGTTTCTGATTTTTACCGCAACAATATGGCGCTGACGATGACGACGATGGTGGACAGGGATGAAGTGCTGAGTCTTCGCGCGGAGGGCGCTCAGGTGCAGACAGTCGGCAATATCAGTGCCGTTGTGTTCTTTGCTTTGCCGGGAGAAGAGTGCCATTACACCATCGCGATCGGAAGCGATGATTTTGAATTCAGCGGCCTGTTCTTCCTGATGGTGCCGCTGACACTGAGTCAGCTGGAGCAGGTGGAGGATCTGCGGGATGCAAAGGATACCTTGGAGGATTCCAAAAATGCGGTCAGTGACAGTATGGATGTGCTGTTTGATACGCTGGATCAGATGCAGAGCGGGATTGCGGATACGGCAAATGGCCTGCGCGGGCTCGATCAGGCCCGGGAGATCATTCATTCCGGCAAAGATTCCGTATATGCCGAAGCAGATCAGGCTCTGGAAGATCTGGATGCGCTGGCGGATTCTCTGCGGCCGTTCCGGGAACATACCGATCAGGCACAGAATGCCCTGAATGCAATCCGCGGTGATATCAATGAAATGGTATCTGACGTCAATAAGCTGGAACCGAAGCTGGAAGACTTGAAGGAAACGATGCGCAATCTGGAGTATGATGCGGATGATTTGCGGCAGATGCTGCGCAGCCCGCAGATGGAGGGGGCGTCGCAGGCACTGGCGCAGATTCTTGCGAAGACGGAGCAGGATCTGAAACAGGCGATGATATCTCAGGGGGAGCTGGATCAGTCCGTGAAAGATTTTACTGCTGCAATGATGCGGCTTCAGGCAGCCGGAGCCAGCCTGGAAGAGCAGACGGCACTGTTAAATGACCTGGATCTGGATACGGACTATGATCCGGAGGAGATCGAGGATTTGCTTCTGGCTCTGGAAGATGATGTGGAACTGATCGATGACCGTGCGACGAAGTCGTGTTGGACGATTCCGGATGAGGTAAAACCGGCACTGGGGGAAATGATGGGAGCGGCTTCCGGCATGACCGGCAACCGCGGACTTCTTCAGGATGCGGCGGCATTGGTGCAGCTGACAGAGCAGGTACTGGCAGCAGTGAAAAGTCAGGAAGGAAAAATGGATGAGACACTTTCCGAGACCAGCGACCTGTTTCACAATCTGGCCAGGATCAGCGATGCGGCGGAAGATATCTGCACGGATATTGATGATCTGAACCAGACGCTGGAACGCCATCATCCGGAGGCGATTCAGACGCTGGAGGACCTGGGGGTCATGACGGACCGGGCAGCAGCGGGAGTCGGATCCTTAAGCTCTTTCTTCCGGACACTGGAACATCAGATGCAGTCAGCGGGCGGGAATTTGAATGAAGGAACCAGAGCAACGCTGAACGGTCTGGCGGATGTGCTGGATCACGCAGGTGAAGGTCTGGATCAGACCGACGTTCTGAAGAATGCCAAAGATACGATTCTCCGTACGATGGATGACAAGTGGGATGAGTTCAGCGAGGATCATACGACGATCCTGAATATGGACCTGGATGCAAAACCGGTTTCTTTGACTTCTCAGAAGAACCCGTCTCCGCGCAGCATGCAGATCATTGTCAGAACGAAAGAAATCACGAAGGATGACGAGGCAGCTTCGGCGGAGGTGGATGAGAATTATTATCCGGAAGGCAATGTGTTCCACCGGATCGGATTGATTTTTAAGAAAATCTGGGATGCAATCTGCTCGATTTTCCGGTGAATACAGAGATAAAATAAAAAGCTGACGCAGTACGCGCCAGCTTTATTTTATTCTTCCCCTCGGAACAGGATTTCGATATAAGCGAGAATCAGCGGAGCCACACCCTTGGCTTCATTCTTCACGATCGGTTCCCGCATATAGTAGTCAAAGGTTCCTTCACGCATTTCTTTGTTGCCGAGACCGGCTACCAGGCAGATGCCGCCCAGCTGCAGCTCGCCGTTCTCTTCGGACAGATATGTCCTGCAGATGCCGTCAAATGCCCTGCGGCCATACTGGAAATAGGATTCATCCAGGAAACCGAGGCGTACGCTCTTCATGATCGCATAAGCGAAGATGGCGGAACCGGAGGTCTCCAGGTAGTTCGGTTTGATACCGCCGCGGTTGACTACCTGATACCACATGCCGGTCTCTGCATCCTGATAAGGAAGCATCGCGTCAATCAGTTCTTTGTAAATGCGGTTCAGCTCTTTCTTCTCTGCCGCTAGCGTCTCGTCCGGCATGACATCCATGGTATCGATCAGAGCCATGGCATACCAGCCCAGTGCACGCAGCCAGAAGTTGTCGGAAAGTCCGGTCACCTTATCGCACCAGAACATCTCGCGGGAGTCATCGTAAGCGTGATAGTACAGACCGTTGCGCAGGTCCCGCATCAGGTTGTACACATTCAGGAACTGGTTGTAGCTGTCCAGGCAGTTCTTGCCGTGGTTAAAGGTAACTTCATATTGCATATAGAACGGCTGAGCCATGTACATTCCGTCCAGCCAGATCTGGTTCGGGTAGATCTTCTTGTGCCAGAAGTTGCCGGTGGAAGTACGGGGCTGGGTCTTCAGCTGGCTGTATACGGTGTCGATTGCCCTGCGGTATTTCTCCTTGCCGGTCAGCTCGTACAGATCAAACAGGGTCTTGCCTGCATTGACATTGTCCAGGTTGTGCTCAGCGGGATCGTAAGATTTGATGGAGCCGTCTTCTTCTACAAAGTAGTCAATGAAATTGTCGGCGAATGTAAGATAAGCCTCCTTCTTTGTAATATGATACAGTTCCAGGATAGCTTTGATCATGCATCCGTCCATGTAGTTCCAGGATGGCTTTGCCCCCTGCTTGATTTTTTCAATGTTCCAGACAGGCATCTGCGGGCTGCTCTTTTCCAAAAGCTGATCGATGTAACGGTCTAAAATTTTCATGTTTTCCATCGGCTCCTTCTATAAATTGTCGAAATTCAAACGTTTGCAACGTACTTACATAGTACCACGAAATGAACTGGAAAAGAATTGGATAATATATACAAAAATTTTTTGACAAAGTAAGCATATTGACTAATTGACATACAACATGAACGGTGTTATCATTAAACCATCAGCAAAAATGATGCATGACTGCTTGAAATGAACGAAATGTAACTACTTACAAATAGCAGAAATGCATAATTTTTTAAGATTCACTTGCAAACCTTTGCAAACGTAACCGCATGGGTCGGCGTCGGCAGTGAAGCAGGTGAGAAGATGCTTTTCAATGAAAAATATAAGAAAGGGAGAAGAATCTTATGAGAAGAAGCATGAAAAAAGCAGCAGCATTGACCATGGCAGCAGTTACTGCACTGTCTCTGACCGCGTGTGGAGGCGGCAAGACGGAAGCACCGGCAGCAGCTGATAAGAGTGCGGACAATGCAGCAGCAGACAGCAGCGCAGACGGCAAGGTTGAACTGGTGTTTTCCTGGTGGGGCGGAGATTCCAGACATGAGGCAACCGAGAAAGCGATTGCTGCATTTATGGAGAAGTATCCGAACATCAGCGTGACTCCTGAGTACGGTGCATGGTCCGGATGGGAAGAGAAACAGTCTCTGAATATTCTGGGCGGCAACGCAGCAGATGTGATGCAGATCAACTGGAACTGGATTGAAGCTTACTCCAACAATGGAACCAACTTTGCAAACCTTGAGGATTATTCCGATGTTCTGGATCTGACCCAGTTCCCGGAGTCAGCTCTGGAGCTGTGCAAGGCAGACGGCAAACTGATGGCAGTGCCGGTAGCACTGACCGGACGTCTGTTCTACTGGAACAAGACCACCTTTGATGAGGTAGGATGTGCAATCCCGACCGATACCGATTCTCTGCTGGCAGCAGGTGAGGCATTCAAGGCTTATAACGAGGATTATTATCCGCTGGCACTTGGTGAGTACGATCGCATGATCTTCCTGGTATACTATCTGGAAGAGATGTACAACAAGCCATGGGTAGCTGACGGCGAGATCCAGTACACCGCTGAAGAGATTCAGGAAGGTATGGATTTCATCTGCAAGCTGGAAGAGGCTCATGTAATCCCGACCATCGCAACCCTGCAGGGTGATATGGCTGACTCTCTGGACAAGAACGCAAAATGGATCGATGGTAAGTACGCTGGTATTTATGAGTGGGATTCTTCTGCAAGCAAGTTCGAGAAGGCTATCGTGGAGTCCACCAACAAGCCGGGTCAGGAATTTGTAATCGGTGAGTTCATCGACCTTGGACCGAACAAGGGCGGCTTCACCAAGATTTCCATGGGACTGGCTGTATCCGCAACTTCTGCTCATCCGAAGGAAGCAGCTATGCTGATCAACTTCCTGTTAAACGAGGATGAGGGTATCGAAATCAGTGCTACCGAGCGTGGTATTCCGTGTTCCGCAGCAGCTGTTAAGCTCCTGAACGAGAAGGGGCTGGGCAATGCTCTGGTGAAAGAAGCCAACGCAAAGGTTCTGGCTTATGCTCCGTTTGCACTGGACACCAAGTTTGAGCACAATGACCTGAAGGCTAACCCGGATGGCGTTTACTACAAAGTATTCGGTAAACTGAGCGCAGGTGACATCGACAGCGCGAAAGCAGCAGCTGATCTGATGGACGGCGTGAATGAGTGCATGGGCAACTAATCCAATTCAGAATCACTTATATCATTGACATCGTAGAACAGCTTGAAGCCGCCAAACCCATTCTTTGGCGGCTTCTATAGAGGATAAACATATGGATGTTAGAGAAAGTGTGAAAGACAAGGCAAATTACGCGGATATCGTAGCGTGGTTCCGTTCTCAGGGAGAACTGGATGCCGGGCAGCTGGTACTTCTTGTGGATACGATCGGAGAAATGTCAGAAGAGATATTCGAGCATTACATCGCTCTGTGCAATATTTTAAAGGGCGAATTACAGAGAATCAGACGTCTTTGTGCGGAAAAGGGATGCCAGGAAGCTTTTCCGGACGAGGCGATGAGACATCAGCTGGCATATGTAATCGGCAGGGCCTGTGGGGAGCGTGCGATCCTGCCGGAGAAGTATGCGGAGCTGATGGATGAGTTAAACAAATAAAAGAAAGCAGGAGGTAACCGTATGCAGAAAAAGAGCTTCAGTAAGGTAGTGGCTGAAAATATCGGGTTCTTTTTTGTAATACCGTGGCTGATCGGATTTTTACTGTTCAAAGTATATCCATTCGCATCATCCCTGTATTACAGCTTCACCAACTATGACCTGTTTACAGGCATTACGAAGACCGGTATTATGAACTACCAGAAAATTTTTACTGATGAAGACATTGTACGGGCATTTTTAGTAACCTTTAAATATGCGATTTTCGATGTGCCGATGAAACTGGCGTTTGCGCTGTTCATCGCGTATATTCTGAACTTTAAGCTGAAGGGAGTAAACTTCTTCCGTACAGCTTATTATATCCCGTCTATCCTGGGCGGTTCCATCGCAATCGCAATTCTGTGGAGAGCAGTATTTAACACAGATGGTCTGATCAACACGGTTATCACCATGTTTGGCGGTGAAAAGATTAACTGGATGGCAAGCGCAAACGGTGCATTGTTCGTAATCATTCTGCTTCGTGTATGGCAGTTTGGTTCCGCAATGGTTATTTTCCTGGCAGCACTGAAGGGCGTATCTCAGGATCTTTACGAGGCAGCATCGATTGATGGTGCAGGCAAATGGGTTCAGTTCTTCCACATTACTGTGCCGATCATTACACCGGTTATTTTCTATAACCTGATCACACAGCTTTGTCAGGCATTCCAGGAATTCAATGCTCCTTCCCTGGTAACCAAGGGCGGACCGAACGGCGCAACGACGCTGATCTCCATGCTGATTTACAACAATGCATTCCTGCGTCATAAGATGGGTATGGCAAGTGCACAGGCATGGGTTCTGTTCATTATCGTATGTACCTTTACGGTAATTGCATTCGTCAGCCAGAAGAAGTGGGTTTATTACTCAGATGA